>JBKBLL010000009.1:0-744 GCA_046296375.1 Alphaproteobacteria bacterium
CGACATAGTGCACCGGGCATGGAAAGGACGGCAGGGCCGAGAAGGTCGTGAAATCGTCGACCGCGTCGTAGGTCGCCATTTCGACCTCGGGCGCGCAGCAGAGTTCGAAGTCGCCGTCGCCGGTCGGCCGCAGGGAGGCGCGGCAGTGCGCCTCCAGCATGTCGGGACGGAAGTTGGCATAGGGCACGCGCCGACCGAGCGATTCGGCAAAGGCGGCGGGGTCTGCCCAGCGCCGCCGCCGTCGCTGCGCGCCTGCGACCAGGGCCCGGCCCGTGGCCATCGCGACCGCATGCTCGGGATGTTCCGGCGTCGGGACCAGGGGCGGCTCGAACAGGACGACCGCCCGCCACGGCGCGATGCCCCGGATCGCCCCCAGGCGCAGTGCCGCGACGCCGGAGAAGGAATGGGCGGCGAAGAAGAGCGGGGCGTCGCCCACCGCCTCGCGCACGCGCATGAGGTGAAGGCCGACATCCTCGGCATAGCGGTCGAGGTGGAGCGTCTCCGCGAACGGCGCCGGCGGCCGTTCGGAGCCGCCATGTCCCCTGGCGTCGAAGGCGAAGACCCGGACGTGCTCCTCCAGTTCCTGGAGGAAGGGCAGGTAGCTTCCGGCTGCGAAACCGTTGGCATGGCCCCAGAGCAGGACGGGGGCATCCGGCCGGCCGCGCCGCAGCCGGTAGAGGCGCAGAGCCAAGCCGTCGCGCGCCGGCACCGTGAGCGCTTCGGCTGCCGCGTCGGGGATAGAGG
>JBKBLL010000009.1:754-34662 GCA_046296375.1 Alphaproteobacteria bacterium
CGCCTCCGGCGCCGTGCCGTCAGGCGGCGTCATGCCGTCGGGCGGCAGCGGGATGTCTGCGCTCCGCGGCACGCATGCGACAGGCGTCGCCGAACGTCTCGAACAGGCGGCGGGACAGGCGGTCGGACTGCCAGAGCGCCTCGGGGTGCCACTGCACGCCGACCGCGAAGGTCGGGGCCTCGGCCACGCAGACGGCTTCGATCACGCCGTCCGGCGACAGGGCTTCAACGGTCAGGCCGTCGGCCAGCCGGTCGATCGCCTGGGCATGCAGCGAATTGACCACCACCTCGGGTGCGTCGGCCAGACGATGCAGGGTCCCGCCGGGCGTCAGTGTCACCGTATGCGCCGGTCCGGACCGCTCGCCGGGCGGCTTGCTCTTGTCCGAGCGGTGGTCCCGCTTGCCCTCGACCGTATGGAGGAACTGGTGAAGGCTGCCACCCATGGCGACGTTCAGTTCCTGGATGCCGCGGCAGATCGCCAGCACGGGTATCCCCTGGCGCAGCGCGGCGCGCAGCAGCGGCAGGGTGGTCGCGTCGCGGGCCGGGTCGTGCAGGATGTCCGGTGCCGCCGGCTCCGCGCCGTAATGGTAGGGCTCGACGTTCGATGGACTGCCCGTCACCAGAAGCCCGTCGAACCGCGCCGCCGTCGCATCCATGTCGAGCCTGTCGCCCAAGGCCGGCACGATCATCGGTACGACCCTCGCCGCCTCGGACAGGGCGACCAGATAGCGCTGGTTGACCGCATGGAACGGGAAGCCGTTCACGTCGCGCACGCAGGCGGATATCCCGACCAGGGCGGCCGGCTCGGCTAGGGGATCGATGGGATTCATCGCACGACTGGCTGTGACTCTATGCCGCCATTCTGTCCGTGCCGGGCGGCGGTGCGCAAGAGCACCGCTGACCGGTCGGCATCTTCATCGACGGTCGCTCCAGACCGGCTCGTCGAAACGGAAGCGCTCGGCCGAGATGGACGTGCCGAATTTCGGCTCCTCCAGCATCACGTAGGTCACGATGCCCTGGGCGTCGGCGACGGCCCACTGATCGAGGCGCATCGGGTCCTCGTCCAGGATCAGCGTCACCATCCCCTGGTTCGGCTCGGCTGTCTTGATCAGCGAGACGAGCAGCTTGCCGTCGCGGCGCTGCACCTCGGTCACCGTCACGTCGCCCTGGAATTCGACAGTCGGCGAGAGCAGGAACCAGGCCGGGGTGTCGCGCTGATTGATGTAGGAGGCCGTCTTCAGGTCGCGGTCGTAATGGATGAGTTGGCGGCCGTTGGCGACGATCAGCACCGGCACCGGCGGATCGTACTCGAAGCGCAGGCGGCCGGGACGGGACAGATAGATCTTGCCGGTCGCGTGGACGTTGTTGCTGTCGATCTGGGAGAACCGCGCCTCCATGGTCTGCACGTCGTTCAGATAGGCCTCGACGCGCTTCACCGCGTCGCGATCCTCCCCCGACAGGGGCGGCATCGTCCGCGCGGCGGGCGCGTTCTGGGCGACGGCGGCACCGTCCGGAACGAGGGCCGGCGCGGCCGCGAGAAGCATGGCGGACAGGGCCGCTGAAAGGGCGAGGCGCAGCGGGAGCCGAGCGATTGACACCATGTTAACTCCGAAGCCACGAACGTTCGGTCGGAGTCTAGATGGGAGCCGTCAGTCGCCGCCGCCACCGATCAGCACTTCGCGCTTGCCTACATGGTTGGCCGCGCTGACGATGCCCTCGGCTTCCATCTGTTCGATGATGCGCGCGGCGCGGTTGTAGCCGATCTGCAGGTGCCGCTGCACGAAGCTGGTCGAGGCCTTCTTCTCGCGCGCGACGAGCGCCACCGCCTGCTGGTAGAGGTCGCTGCCCTCGTCGATGCCGCCGTCCCCCTCGAAGGCGGCGCCGCCCCCGGCACCGTCCTCGTCCTCGGTCACGGCCTCGATATAGGCGGGCTGGCCCTGCTGCTTCAGGAAGTTCACAACCTCCTCGACCTCGCCGTCGGTCACGAACGGCCCGTGCACGCGGCTGATCCGGCCGCCGCCCGCCATGTAGAGCATGTCGCCCTGGCCGAGCAGCTGTTCCGCGCCGCCTTCGCCCAGGATGGTGCGGCTGTCGATCTTGGAGGTGACCTGGAAGCTGACGCGGGTCGGGAAGTTCGCCTTGATCGTGCCGGTGATGACGTCGACGGAAGGGCGCTGCGTCGCCATGATCAGGTGGATGCCGGCGGCGCGCGCCATCTGGGCGAGGCGCTGCACCGCCATCTCGATGTCCTTGCCTGCGACCAGCATCAGGTCGGCCATCTCGTCGACCACGACCACGATGAAGGGCAGGGGGGTCATGTCGAGGGTCTGCTCCTCGAACACCGGCTTGCCGGTGTCGGGGTCGAAGCCGGTCTGCACGCGCCGGGTCAGGATCTCGCCTTTCTTGCGCGCCTCCTCCAGGCGTGCGTTGAAGCCGCCGATATTGCGCACGCCGAAGGTCGACATGGCGCGGTAGCGGTTCTCCATCTCGCGCACGACCCATTTCAGCGCGACCACCGCCTTGCGCGGGTCGGTCACCACCGGCGACAGCAGGTGCGGGATGTCGTCGTAGACCGACAGTTCCAGCATCTTCGGGTCGATCATGATGAAGCGGCACTGCTCGGGCGTCAGCCGGTAGAGCAGCGACAGGATCATGGTGTTGATGGCGACCGACTTGCCCGAGCCGGTGGTGCCGGCGATCAGCAGGTGCGGCATCCGCTCCAGCGCCACCGCCACCGGGCCCCCGCCGATGTCCTTGCCCAGAACCAGGGTCAGGCCGTTCTGCGTGCTCTCATAGGCCGGCGTGTTCAGCAGTTCGCGCAGATAGACGGTCTCGCGCCGGACGTTCGGCAGTTCGATGCCGATGACGTTGCGGCCCGGGACGACGGCGACGCGCACCGAGACCGCGCTCATGTAGCGGGCGATGTCGTCGGCGAGGCCGATCACCCGCGACGCCTTCGTCCCCGGTGCCGGCTCGAGTTCGTAGAGCGTGACCACCGGCCCCGGCCGCACCTTCACGATCTCGCCGCGCACGCCGAAATCGTCGAGAACCGATTCGAGCAGGCGCGCATTCTGTTCCAGTGCCGCCTCGTCTATCTGGGTCGCCTTGGAGGTCTCGGGCGGCAGTGCGAGAAGTTCGCGCGGCGGCAGCCGGTATCCGTCGCCCAGCGGCAGGTCCTGCTGCGCCGTCCTGCTGCGTGCCGGCGCGGCGGCCGGCTTGCGCGCCCGTGGTTCGACGATGCTGGTCGGCGCAGCGGTCTCGACGGTAACGTCCGCATCGCCCTTCTCCCGGACCGGGGGGGCGCGGCGGAATCGGGGCTCGCGCGGGGTCACGTCCGCTGCGTCCTCGCCGGGCGCGCGCCGGCGGGTCAGATGCGGGCCGGCATTGCGCTCGGCCCAGCGGCGGCGGCCCCAGGCGAAGGCGGCGAACAGGAGGCTCGCCAGGAGACCCGCCGCGAACCGCAACACGGCACGGAATCCCCGTGCGAGCAGCCGCCCTTCCCGGAAGCTGAAGCCCAGGACATAGGCGACGACGATAGTTCCGCCGCCGGCGGCGACCAGCGCGATCTGCTGATGCGGCAGCGGCAGGCCGAACTGCTGCGGCAGGCCGGCCGCCCAGTGGAGCAGAACGAAGCCGAGCACGCCGCCCAGTCCCTCGCGGAGGGGCCATGCGTCCGGCGTCGGCAGGGCGGCCAGGGCGGTCGCGGCGAGCAGCGTGCCCACCGGCAGCAGTGCGATGCGCACCCAGGTGCGCGTCAGCCCGCGATGGCTCGCGATACGCCAGCCCCACACCGCGAGGAGGCCGCCGAGGGTCACGGCGGCGAGGCCGAGCGTGCGCAGCATCACGTCGGCCGCGTAGGCCCCCGGAATGCCCAGCAGGTTGCGGACCGGGCCGTCGCTGGCGACGTTCGGCGACGGGTCTGTCGGGCTGTAGCTCGCGAAGGTCACGAGGAGCGCCATGCCGGCTGCGACCAGGACCAGGCCGCCGAGTTCGACCGCCCGCCGGCGCAGGAACTCGATCGCCGCCGGCGGCAGGAACTGCGTGCGTTCGACCTGGGTGGAGGTGCGTGCCATCGATCGTTCCCCCCGGGTTCCTTACAGCACCTGCCGGATGCGGTGCAGTGCCTCCTCGACCGTCGCGAGGTCGTGCACCAGGGCGGCGCGGATGTAGCGCCGCCCGACATTCGTTCCGTCCGGATAGTCGTGCGCGAAGAAGGCACCCGGCTGCACCCGGATCGCCGCTTCGGCCCAGAGGCGCCGGGCGGCGGCTTCGCCGTCCTCGACCTCCAGCCAGAGATAGAAGCCGCCGTCCGGGCGGTAGAAGCCCAGCCGGCCCTGGAGGATGCGCTCCGCCAGATCGAATTTCCGCGCATAGAGGGCCCGGTTGTGCGTCGGATACGCGTCGTCGTTCCAAAGTGCGGTGGAGGCGGCCAGCACCGCGAGCGAGGGCGCCGCACCGCCATAGAGGCGCACGCGCCAGAACGCGTCGGTCAGATCGGCGGCGCCGGCGACGAAGCCGGATCGAAGGCCCGGTACGCTCGACCGTTTGGACAGCGAATGGAAGGTGAGGACGTTGGACATGTCGCCGCCCATGGCCGCGCAGGCCTGGAGGCCGCCGGCGACGGGCTGGTCGGTGTAGTAGAGTTCGCAGTAGCACTCGTCGAGCGCCACGACGAAGTCGAAGCGGCGCGCGAGCCCGATCAGGTCGCGGAGAGAGGCGATGTTCGCCGCGGCACCCTGGGGGTTCGACGGCGAGCACAGGAAGGCGAGCGCGGTCCGCTCCAGGATGTCCTGCGGAACCGCGGCGAAGTCGGGCAGATAGCCCGACTGGGCCGTGCAGGGCAGGTAATACGGCTCGGCGCCGGCGAAGACGCCCGCGCCGACATAGACCTGATAGAACGGGTCCGGGATCAGAACGACCGGGCGCTTGCCGTTCTTCGTCTCGGGAATCGCCGTCAGCCCCGCCATGAAGAGGGCCTCGCGCGTGCCCGAAACCGGGACGATGTGCCGGTCCGGCTCGATCATGCCGTCCGGCAGGCCGAAGCGGCGACCGAGCCAGCCCGCGGCGGCGCGCCGGAATTCCGGCGTCCCCAGCATGGGCGGATACTTGCCCCACAGGTCCGCGCTGCGGTCGATGACCTCACGGACCAGGGGCGGCGCCGGATGCTGCGGCTCGCCGATGCCCATGTTGATCTCGCGCAGCCCCGCGGGCGGCTGGACACCCTCCAGCATCCGCCCCAGCCGTTCGAACGGATAGAGCCTGAAGGTGCCGATCCGGTTGTTGATCATCCTGCTCGCCCGACGCGCCCCAGAGAGCGACCTTCATAGCACCGCTGGACGCAGCGCAACAGGATGATGGAACGATTCCGCGGCACTAGGTGCCGTTCCTAACTCGATTGCTGAGCGATTTCCGCAGGATAGTGTCGCTGCCGCAACGGCGGGGCGCAGTACGAACAAGGGCGGCGCCGTCGGGGACGGCGCCGCCTCGTCAGGGGGTCGGGACGACCCGCTCGGTCAGTGCACGACCTCGCCGTGCTGGCGCAGGTCGAGGCCTTCACGCTCGGTTTCGGGATCGACCCGCAGGCCCATGATCGCGTCGACGATCTTCAGAATGATGAAGGTCGCCACCGCGGCGTACACGATCGTCGCGAGGATGCCCCAGATCTGGGTGATCACCTGGCCGGGATTGCCTTCCAGAAGCCCGGCCGTACCGCCGATCGCTTCGACCGCGAACACGCCGGTCAGGACGGCGCCGATGATGCCGCCCACGCCGTGGATGCCGAAGACGTCCAGGCTGTCGTCGTAGCCGAGTTTGTTCTTCAGCGCCGTAGAGGCCCAGAAGCAGACCAGGCCGGAGGCGATGCCCATGCAGAGGGCGCCGACGGGGCCGACGAAGCCCGCGGCCGGGGTGATCGCGACCAGACCGGCGACGGCGCCGGAGATCACGCCGAGGACGCTGGCCTTACCCTTGGCGGCCCACTCGGCGAACATCCAGGCGAGCGCCGCCGCGGCGGTCGCGACCTGGGTCACCAGCATCGCCATGCCCGCGGCACCGTCGGCGGCGAGGGCGGAGCCCGCATTGAAGCCGAACCAGCCCACCCAAAGGAGGGAGGCGCCGATCACGCTGAGCACCAGGTTGTGCGGCGCGAACATCTCGGTGCCGTAGCCGCGGCGCTTGCCGACGACCAGGGCCGCGACCAGGCCGGCGATGCCCGAATTGATGTGGACGACCGTGCCGCCCGCGAAGTCGAGGACGCCGTCCTCACCCAGGAATCCGTCCGGACCCCAGACCCAGTGGCAGATCGGCGCGTAGACGACGACCGCCCAGATCGAGATGAAGACCAGCAGCGAGGAGAACTTCATCCGGTCGGCGACCGCGCCGGTGATGAGGGCGCAGGTGATGATCGCGAAGGTCATCTGGAACGTGGCGAAGACCGATTCGGGGATCGTGCCTTCCAGGCTGCCCGTCTCGATGCCGGCGAAGAACATCTTGCTCAGGCCGCCGACCCAGGGAGTGCCTTCCGAGAAGGCGAGGGAGTAGCCGATCACCATCCAGATGATGCTGACCAGCGCGGCGATCGCGAAGCTCTGCATCACCATGGACAGCACGTTCATCTTGCGGACCATGCCGCCGTAGAACAGCGCCACGCCCGGGATGGTCATCATCAGCACGAGGGCGGTGGCGGTGATGATCCACGCCGTGTCGCCCGCGTTCAGCATTTCCTCCTGCGCCATCGCCGGCGCGGCGAAGGCGCAGGCCGCGATGGCGGCAGGCAAAATCAACTTCAACGCACGCATGATCGTCCGATCCCCCTTGTCCGGATAGTCTTCGTCTGAATTGGCAGGCGCCTAGAGCGCTTCGGCGTCGGTTTCGCCCGTACGGATCCGCACGGCCTGCGCCAGGTCGAGGACAAAGATCTTGCCGTCGCCAATGCGGCCCGTGTGAGCGGTGCGCTGGATGGCTTCGACGACCTTCTCGACCTGGTCGTCTGCCACCGCGACCTCGATCTTGACCTTGGGCAGGAAGCTCACCGTGTATTCCGCGCCGCGATAGATTTCGGTCTGGCCTTTCTGGCGGCCGAAACCCTTGACCTCGGTGGCGGTGAGACCCTGGACGCCGATCGAGGTGAGCGACTCGCGCACCTCGTCCAGCTTGAACGGCTTGATGATCGCTACGACGAACTTCATGGGCTCCTTCCTTTCGGTCGTGCCGCCCGGCGACGGTCCGGATCTGCCTACTCAAGAACCATGCCGACCCAGATTTCGCCCGAGTGGGTCGACTGCTCGACAAGTCCGTCGCGGGTCCGGGTAAAAAACAGGCGAAAGCCCAATAAAAAATCACGTGTCTAATTCATGGTCATCGCTCGGCGCGAGCCTCCGTGTCCGCATCCGCGCACCGGGACCGACGTGATGGGTTTCTACGGTCGGGACGGGCGGAGGGCCGGAAGGGCGCCGCGGCCTGCCGGATGAATGCAGTCTGCGCGAGGGTCGACCGGGTCGTAGGTCCGCATCTGCTGCCGGCGGGCGTGGCGCGCGATGTCCCGCCGCTTCCGCTGCAGATTTCCGGGCCGCGACGGAAACGGCGAGGAGCTTTCGGCAATTTCCTGTCGGTCGCCCGGGCGGATGTCTGCGCCGAGCATCAGCAGCGGGTCAGGCGGCCTGATCCGCTGACCGCTCTTCGCCGATCGGCAGGGAGAGGCCGAAGATGCCCTCGTTGTAGATGCTCGGGAACGTCCGCAGGCCGCGGACGACGGCGGCGATCCGCGCTACCCGACCGGTCTCGTCGGCCAGCGGCAGCGCGAGCCGTACATAAGCCCGGTTTATGCCACCGTATCTCTGAGAGACGGAGGCGACGCGGGGAACGCCCGACGTCTTCACCGCGGTCGCGTCGAGGATCAGGGAGCGTGCATGGGGCTTGAACTCCATTGCTCCGACTAGTCGCGGTGCCGGGCCGAAGATGGACGATGCGGCCAGGCGATCGAAGACATATTGTCCCGGATCTTCCGGCCGTACGTCGATCAGATTGGCCCGCTGCCGTTCCAACTCTTCGCCGAGCGGGCCTTCCAGCATTTCCGTCAGGGTCGGGACCCTGCCGAGTTGCCGCCGGCAGTCGGTCCATTGCCAGAACGGCAGAAACATGCCGCGCCGGGGTGTTCGGTCGAGAGCGTCGGTCCGCCAGAGCGTCCAGCGATTGAAGTCGGAACCTTCAGATTCGAACGGCGTCGATAGAATCCTGGAGTCGTGGCGCCATCCCCCGCCGGGGCCGGGCGCGCCTGTAAGGCCGGGCCAGCCACCGACCGACCACTGGCGGCGATAATATTGCAGCGCGAAGGCACGGACGGCGGCTGTCAGACTGGGTGAGCGGTGCCCCCTCGACACCGCGGAGCAGATATCGTGCACATTCACCGATTCGCGACGCGCGATGTCCTGCAGCGCGTCCCAGATCTCGGGCTCGAGCCGGATGCTGGTGCGCCGTTCAGGGAGGTTCACGTTGTACATCTTGAGCATCGACACACGCTCCCTCCCGAATACCGTCCGCCGGGGCGGACCTCCCGAGATGCGAGCGCAACCATGCCATCGCCGCCGCAAAAGCGGTCGGGAAGCATCGATAGCAAATGAGAGGGAAAATTTGGGAAGTGACGGGCGTCACATGTGTGGCGTGCTGTGAAGCGGCTTCGTGAAGAACGTCCCGCTCTCCCTGTGACCCCGGTCCCGGAGGACCCGGCCGAGCCAAGTCACGCCGGCCGGAACCTGGACGAGCACCGTCGAACAGCCCAGCGCGCGCGCATGCTCCTCCGTGCGTTCCATCAGCAGCGAGGCGAACCGGGCCGGGTCGAGGGGATGCCCGGTCGCGATGTCGGTGATCTGCAGGACATGGCCGTGCGCCAGGCTGTGTTCGGTGGTGAACCGGCAGAGCGCGCGGACATAGCCGCGCCCGCACACGATCAGCATCGCGCCCGAACGTTCGGGGGCATCGCTGCACAGTGCGCGCCAGTGCGCGAGGGTCAGGCTCGGGTCGCTGAAGCGGGCGAGCGGGTAGGTCTGCTCGATCCGGGTCGGGGCGAGGAGTTCGGCCCGCAGGTCCGCCTCGATCCCCGGTCCGCACCCTGCCTCCGTTCCTCCCGGATGGTCGATCACCGGCCGCTCCCCCGGTCTGCCCTGTTTCGGTCGGCCTGTTTCGGTGGGCCTGTTTCAGTGGGCCAGCATCACCGGCACGGGACAGGCGGTGAGCAGATGGCTGGTGACGCCGCCCAGGATCAGCTGCCGCATGCGGCTGTGCGTGTAGGCGCCCATCACGATCAGGCGGGCGCCGACCCGCAGCGCCTCTGCGAGCAGCGCCTCACCCGGCTCGCGATAGTCCGCCTCCAGGCGCGTCGTTTCCGCGGCGATTCCGTGCCAGGCGAGATAGTCCGGCAGCCCGGCCTGGGCGGCCTCCGGCCCCAGCTTCTCGTCGACTTCCATGATATGGACGCGTTCGGCGCGGCGCAGCATCGGCAGGGCGGCGGCGACGGCCCGCGCCGCCTCCGCGCTGCCGTTCCAGAAGATGGCGCCGCCGCCGCCGGCCACCGGCTGGTCGGGCGGCACCAGCAGGGCCGGCCGGCCGCTGCCGAACAGGACCGCTTCGACGAGGCGCTGGTCCTCGCCGCGGCCCGCCGCCGGCCGCGCCGCGACGACCAGGTCGGCGAGCCGCCCCGCGACGGCCGCGACTTCCTCGGGTCTCCCGACGCTTTCGATCCAGCGCGTGGTGAGGCCGTCCGACACGGACGGGCTCTCGCGCCGGGCGATGCCGGCCGCCTCGCGCCAGCCGTCGAACGCCGATCGGGCCACCGCGGCCCGACGGGCGTTCTCCTCCTCGCCCTCGGCGATCATGCGCTCCATGATCTCGGGCGAGAGCCCTTCCCCGATCACCGGGATCGTGTCCCGCGGATCGCGGCGCACATGGCAGACGTCGATGTGCGCGCCGTCCCGACCCGCAGCGGCGGCGTGGGCAAGGATGGCGGGATCGGCGCGACCGCCCATCGCCAGAGCCAGGATCACCTTCATGTCGGCCTCCCGCCCCTCGGGCGTCAGCGGTGCCCCGAGGTCGTGCTGTGGCAGGTCCAGGCGAGGGTTACCGCGAACGACGCCATGCCCGCGATCACCATGGCGAGAAACGCGATTTCGAAGCCGGTCATGAGAGCCTCCTTCATTGGGTCGACGTCTCTTGCTATCCCTTGCGGGGTCGGCACGCGTTGATCTGCGTCAAGAACGAAACGATGCTTGCTGCGGAAAGCACGATGGAGGGAGCGCGGGGATGGGCAATGTGCGAGGCGCGGCGCTGCGGGCGAAGATCGCGGCCGGCGAGTTCGTCCTGGCGCCCGGGGTGTTCGACGGCATTTCGGCGAGGCTGGCCGAAGCCATGCCGTTCGAGGCTCTCTACATGACGGGCTACGGCGTGACCGCCTCGCATCTCGGCCTGCCGGATGCCGGGCTCGCCACCTATACGGACATGGTCGGACGGGCGCGGGTGATCGCGGGCCTCACCGACAGGCCCCTGATCGCCGACGCCGACACCGGCTATGGCGGCCTGCTCAACGTCCGCCACACGGTGCGCGGCTACGAGGAGGCGGGCGTCGCGGCGATCCAGATCGAAGACCAGGAGATGCCGAAGAAATGCGGCCACACGCCCGGCCGGCGCGTGGTGCCGCTCGAGGAGATGGTGCTGAAGATCCGCGTCGCCGTCGACAGTCGCGCCAGCGCCGACACGCTGATCGTCGCGCGCACCGATGCGCGAACCGGCCACGGCCTCGACGAGGCGCTGCGCCGCGCCGCCTCGTTCCAGGCGGCCGGCGCCGACGTCATCTTCGTCGAATCGCCGGAGAGCGAGGCCGAGATGCAGCGCATCGGCCGCGAGGTCGACGCACCGCTGTTGGCCAACATGGTGCCCGGCGGCCGTGGGCCGGCGGTCGCGGCCGACCGGCTGAAGGCGTGGGGCTATGCGATGGCGATCTGGCCCGAGGCCGGGTTCACGGCGGCGGCGGAGGCGATGCGTCGTGCCTATGCGCATCTGCTCGCGCACGGCACGACGGCGGGCATGGACGTGCCGACCCTCTCGCTGGCGGGGCCGATGCACGAACTGATGGGCTTCCCCGACGTGTGGGAGTTCGAGAAGCGCTGGGCGGCCGGCGAAGACTGAGGCACGCCGCGGTCATGGCGCGCGCGCCGTCCATTCGGCGGCGGCCGCCTCCATGGTCAGGAAGACGGCGCCCTCCGCAAGCAGGCGTTCGATCAGCCGCTCCAGCATCATCATCCGGTGGCCGCGGCCGATGACGAACGGGTGGCAGGTGTAGGTGAGCACGCCCCAGTCGCAGGACTGCTTCATGTAGAGGAAATCGTCGATCCAGTTGGCGAGGACGCTCTGCGTGTCGCGCAGGCCGGGCGCGACCGACTGGCCGATCCGCATGTACTCGAAGTGCGGATAGTCGTCGAGCGACCAGCTGATCGGCATCTCGACCAGTGGCGTCTCGCGGCCGAACGTCATCGGTGCGTCGGCCGTGACGACATCGCCGCTGCGTGCCCGATAGGGCAGGTGGTCGTGGCCCATCATGCTGCTGTCGTAGGCGAAACCTTCCCCGAGCAGCAGGTCGATCGTGTGCGTGCTCAGATCCCACGAGGGCGAGCGGTAGCCGCGCGCCCTGCGGCCGGTCAGGGCCTCGATGGCGGCGTTGCCGCGGCGCAGCCCATCCAGTTCCTCGTCCCGGGACAGGGTGGCGGGCGGAAGGTGGCTCCAGCCGTGGTGGCCGATCTCGTGGCCCGCCTCGGCGATCCGGCGGCAGACCGCGGGATAGGTGCCGATGACGACGCCGGGTACGAACCAGGTCGCCGAAAGCCTGTGCCGGGCGAGCAGGTCCAGGAGGCGGTCCGCTCCGACCGCACCGAACTCGCCGCGCGAGACGGGCGTGGGCGAGGTCTGGCCGCGCGCGGCGAAGCCGGACATGGCGTCGAAATCGAAGGTCAGGCAGACGATGTGGCGGGTCATCGGACGGCGGTCTCCGGCGGAGCGTTCGGGTAGGCGCTGGCGTGGATGACGGGGCGGTAGCCGGCCGCGATGGCGGCGACGCTCGACGGCGGCGTGAGGACGTCCACCGCGGGCAGGTCGGGCCGCGGACGGGCGGCGCCGTAGCCCTCGAACCGCCAGGGCAGCAGGCGGTCGCCCAGCACCAGCAGCGGCTCGCCCGCGACCGCGACCATCGTGCCGTCCGGCAGGCCGCCGAGCCGCGTCGTCCAGGTCCGCTTGGCGCGGCTCGTCGCATCGACCCGTTCGCGGTGCAGGCAGGCGTCCATGTCCACGACCCGTGGCGGTGCCGCGCCGGTCCAGCCGGTGCCGGCGGCCCATGCCGCGCGGTAGTCGAGGAAGGCCCGGCGCCGGCATTCGAAGCACGGCCGGTGTCCCGCCGCAAGCGCCGTGGCCTCATCCAGGAAAAACAGTTCGGTGTAGCGGTTGGGCGCCATCACCCGGCGCTGCCGTCCGCCGAAGGCGGTGAGACAGATCAGCCAGGCGCGCAGCTTCCAGCGCGCCCGGCCGAGTTGCCGGTCGGCATCGTGCAGGATGCCGCGATTGCCCATGAAGGTGCCACGCGCTGCGACCGCTACGATCGCGCCGAACGGATCGACACGGTTCTGCAGTGGTCGTCCGTCCGGCACGGCCGGCTACACGACGTCGGCGAGCAGCGGCTTCACCTCGCGGGCGAAGCGCTCGATCTGCCGGTCGCGCTCCTCATAGGGGCCGACCAGGTCCATGATCACGTGGCGCACGCCGGCGTCGTAGAAGGCGCGGATGCGTTCGGCCACGTCCTCCGGCCGGCCGATCGCGGCGTAGCGCCTGGTCGCCTTGCTGAAGTCCATCGCATAGCGGGTGCTGAGCGTCCTGTTCGCGGCCTCGAACGCGGCCTCGTAGCTGTCGTCGATGCGCGCGAACAGCAGGTGCGCCGTGTCGAACCGGTCGAGCCTGCGGCCGGCCTCGCCGGCGAAGGCCTCGATCTTGACCAGGGCATCGGCGAACATCTCCGGCGTGATGACGTAGGAGACATAGCCGTCGCAGAGCCGTGCCGCCCGCCGGAACGCGGCGTCGGTACGCCCGCCGACCCAGATCGGCGGTCCGCCCGCCTGGCGCGGTGGCGGCAGCATCAGGGTTTCGGGGAACTGGAAGAACCGGCCTTCATGGGCGACCTTCTCGCCCGTCCAGAGCTTGCGGACGACCTCGATGCCCTCGTTGACCCGCGCGCCGCGCTCCTTGTGCGGGATGCCGCTCGCCGCGAACTCGCCGGGGAACTCGCCGCCGACGCCGACGCCGAAGACGAGCCGACCTTCCGTCAGATGGTCCAGGGTCGCGACCTGCTTGGCCACGGGCGTTGGATGGCGCAGCGCCAGCAGGTAGACGCAGGTGCCGAAGGTCAGCCGCCGGCTGAAGGCCGCGGCCTGGGCGATCTGGAGGAGCGGGTCCAGGATCGGAATGGCGAAGGCGATATGGTCGCCCGTGAACAGGGAATCGTAGCCGAGCCCGTCGACGAGTTCGACCAGGTGGCGCAACTCGTCGATCCGCGGCTCCCACGGTCCGACCGCCGGCTCGCTGCGTCGGTGCAGCGTCATGATGCCGGTCTTCATCCTGTCGGCGAGCGGCAGCGTCACCTGATCTTCTCCCTTGGGTTTCCGCCTCGTTGGGCGCAGCATCGCACGCCGTGGGCGCCGCTTGAAGGCTGTGCCGCGCGCCGAGGGGGCTGCGATGCGAACGACGCATTCCGTTGGGACCGGTGGGGTGGGCACCATGGCGGATGACGCGACTGCGCCCGTCAGCGCCCGCAGCGACGGGCTTCCCGGTGCGCCGCCCGGCAGCGCCCTGTCGCCCGGTCTCGGGCCGCTGCAGCGCCTGCGCGGCCACGTCATCGACTTCACCGTCGCCCGGCGGAGCCGCCGCGCGGAGGCGCGCCTGCGTGCCAACCCCGTCCTGTGGGGCCTGCTGACGCGGGCCGCCGCCGACACGGCGGTGACCGGCGCCTCCTATTCCGACTACTGGACGCTCTACGACCAGGTCCGGACCCACAGGCCCGTGGAGATCCTGGAGATGGGCACGGGCATCTCCACCGTGGCCATGGCGCAGGCGCTGCGCGAGAACGAGGCGGAGGGCGCTCCGCGCGGACGGGTCACTTCCATGGAGGAAGACGCCTACTGGCATACCCAGGCCGTCGGCCGCTTGCCCGACGAGGTCCGGCCCTATGTCGAGATCCTGCACAGCCCGAAAATCGACGGGTTCTACAAGTGCTTCCGCGGCGTCCAGTACCAGGCCATCCCCGACCGGCCCTACGACTTCGTCTTTTCCGACGGACCCGAGCGGCACTCTCCGGTCAACGGCGACAAGCTGTTCGACCTCGACCTGATCCATGTGGTGCGGCGCAGCGAACGGCCCGTGCGCGCCCTGGTGGACGACCACTATCTGACCTTCTACGTGCTGCAGAAAGTGTTCGGGCCGAAACTGGCGCGCTACAGCGTGGCGCACCGGCTCCTGTTCGTGGGGCCGGTGACCCGTTCCGACGTCCGCTTCCTGCGGCACGAGAACTTCCTGCCGGACCTGCGGCTCGCCCGTCCCACCGTCTTCCGCCTGCGGATGTCACGGGCCGACGGCGACAGTTGAACGGCCGCCGTGGGGCGGCCTGCCGCGAACGTGACAACTTGGTTATGGAGCGAACCCCATCGTTGACGCTGCACTGCGCCGGTCCTACGTCACCAGAATGCAACTGCCACGTCCGCTTCGTCACGGCCTCGCGGCCATAGGCGTCCTGATTTTCTCGTGCCTTGCCGCGACCGGCCCGTCGGTCGCGGCCGAGTCGGCGGCGGTCAAGACCGACCTGACGGAGGCGCAGCTCGTTGCGGAACGCGATGCCGTCCCCGGCGAAACGTTGCGGCTCGGCCTGCGCTTGCGGCACGAGCCGAAATGGCATTCCTACTGGAGCAATCCCGGCGATTCCGGCCTCCCCACGGAGATCGACTGGTCGCTGCCGGAGGGCTGGCGCGCCGGGGAGATCGAGTGGCCGGCGCCGCACCGGCTGCCCTCGGGGCCCTTCGTCAACTACGGTTTCAAAGGCGAGTTCGTCCTGCCCGTCGCGGTCACCGTTCCGGCCGACGCGCAGCCCGGCAGCAGCGTCCGGATCGAGGCGCATGCCAGCTGGCTCGCCTGCGCCGACATCTGCATTCCCGAAGAGGCGGCGCTCGCCATCGACCTGCCGGTCGCCGGGGCGGCGCCGGCCGCCGACCCGCGCTGGCAGGACCTGTTCGAGCGGGCGCGGCGCGAGGCGCCGCAGCCGGCTCCCTGGGACGCTGCCGTCGACGGCGACGCCGAGACGCTGCTGCTGCGCGTCGACGCGGCGGGTCTGCGGCGGGACCGCCTCTCGGACGTCTATTTCTATGCCTTCGATCCCGAGGCGGTGGAGCATGCCGGCGCGCAGCGTCTCGCCGTCGATGCCGATGGTCTGACGCTCGCCATTCCGCGCGGCATCGCGAAGGGCCGGCCGGTCGGGCCGATCGAAGGGGTTCTGGTACTGGAGAAGACGCTCGACGGCGGTACGGCGCGTCAGGCGTTCACCCTCGCCGCGGCTGTCGGCAGCGTGGCCATGCCGACCTTCGCCGCCGCGGGGGCAGTGCCGGGCGGCGGCTCCGCCACCGGATCGGTCGGACTGCTCCAGGCCGTGATCCTGGCGCTCGGCGGCGGGCTCCTCCTCAACCTGATGCCGTGCGTCTTCCCCGTTCTCTTCATCAAGGCGCTCGGCATCGCCCGCCTGGGCGCCGGCGAGCGCCGCGAGGTGCGTCTGCACGGCCTTGTCTACACGGCCGGGGTGCTCGCGACGTTCGGGCTGCTGGCCGGTGGACTGATCGCGCTCCAGGCGAGCGGCGCCGTGGTCGGCTGGGGCTTCCAGCTGCAGCAGCCGGTCGTGATCCTGCTGCTCGCCTATCTGATGACGTTGATCGGTCTCAACCTCGCCGGTCTCTTCGACATCACCGGCGGCGCCAATCTGGGCGCCGGGCTGGCGGCACGTCCCGGGCATCGCGGCGCCTTCTTCACCGGTGCGCTGGCCGTGATCGTCGCCACACCCTGCACCGCGCCCTTCATGGGCGTCGCGCTCGGTTTCGCCGTGACGCAGCCACCGACCATCGCGCTCGCCGTCTTCCTCGCCCTCGGCCTTGGCATGGCCTTGCCGTTCCTCGCCCTCAGCCTGTTCCCGGCCCTGGCGGGCCTGCTGCCCAAGCCGGGCCCATGGATGGAAGGCTTCAAGCAGTTCCTGGCGTTCCCGATGTTCGCCACCGCCGCCTGGCTCGTCTGGGTGCTGGCGCAGCAGGCCGGCCCGACCGGCGTGATCGTGGCCCTCGGCGGAATGCTGCTGCTGGCGTTCGGTGCCTGGGCCTGGAGTCTGGCGCCGGCCGGCACCGCCCGTCTCGCCGGCCGCGCGGTGGGAGTGGCGGCGTTCGCCGGCGCCCTGCTGCTGGCACGCTTCCCGATGCAGAGGCCGGCGCAGGCCGGCGTCGTTGTGGCGGGCGACGGCGCCGTCGCCTGGGAGCGCTTCGACCCGGAGCGGATCGCGGGCCTGCGCGCCGACGGCAGTGCCGTCCTGGTCAACCTAACGGCGGCGTGGTGCATCACCTGTCAGGTCAACGAGCGGGTCGCCCTCTCGTCCGACAAGATCGGAGCGGCATTGCGATCGGCGGGCGTGGTCGCGCTCAAGGGCGACTGGACCAACGGCGACCCGGTCATCACGCGCTACCTTTCCGAGTTCGGCCGCACGGGGGTTCCCCTCTACGTCCTCTATCCGGCCGACGCCAGCGGCACCCCCACGGTGCTGCCGCAACTGTTGACCGAGGCGATCGTGCTCGACGCGCTCGCCGCTCTATCCGCCACCTCGAACAGGGATGTACGGACATGACGCGATTTACACGCCTCGCCGGGATCGCCGGCGCCGCCGGCCTCGCTGCGTACCTTCTCGCCGCATCGCCCGCCGCACTGGCGGCCCCGGCGGTGGGCCAGCCGGCGCCCGACATCCAGGCGGTCGACACGAACGGCAACCCGGTCAATCTCTCGGACTATCGCGGGCGCGTGGTGCTGCTGGAGTGGACCAACCGCGACTGCCCCTTCGTGCGCAAGCACTACGACACGGACAATATGCAGAACCTGCAGCGCTCGACCGGCGAGCAGGACGCCGTGTGGCTGACCATCATCTCCTCGGCCGAGGGCGAGCAGGGCTATCTGACCGCGGAGGAGGCCAACAGCCACGTCGCCGCGGTGAAGGCTGCGCCCACCGCCAAGATCCTGGACCCGAAGGGTGAAATCGGCCGAGCCTACGGCGCGACGGTGACGCCGCACATGTACGTCATCGATGCCGAGGGCAACCTCGCCTATGCGGGAGCGATCGACGACAAGCCGTCGACGCGGCCGGCCGACATCGAGACGGCCCGTCCCTACTTCCGCGAAGCGGTCGAGGCCGTGAAGGCCGGCGAGACGCCGGACCCGGCGACGACCCGCGCCTATGGCTGCACCATCAAGTATTCCAGCTGACGACGCGCAGCGGTGCGGGCCACCGGGCCCCATCGCCGCCTTCCGCTCAGGCGCCGGGCGTCAGTTCCAGCAGGGCGACCGGCAGCGGTGCCAGCAGCGCCGCCACGTCCAGGTCGCCGCTGCCGTCCGCCTCGATCGTTCGGCCGGTCATCACGTCGCGCAGTGTTCTTCCGGCCATCGCCGGGCCGAGCACGAGACGGGTACCCTCCAGGGCGGACGGGTCCAGCCGCGGTGTGCCATCCCCCGCGAGGATCCCGGCCGCGAGGCGCGGCGCTACCGCGACCAGTGCTGCGCCGTCGGGCAGGCGCCTCTGCAGCGCCACGACATGGCCCGCCCGTGGCCCCGCGGCTTCCACGCCGGCATAGTCGCCGAGGGCGAAGAGTTCGGGGGCGCGCTGGCGAAAGCGCAGGGTCGCCGCGACGACATGCTGCTTCACTCGGCCGTCGGTCCAGTCCGCGACGAGCGCCGCCGGGTCCGTGACCCCGTCCTCCGCGTCAAGCCCCGCGGCCCGCGCCGCATAGTCGACCGGCCGGCGATTGTCCGGGTCGACCATGCTCAGATCCCAGAATTCGCAGCCCTGGTACGTGTCCGGCACCCCTGGCACCGTCAGTTTCAGCAGCGTCTGCGCCAGCCCGTTCACCGCGCCAGCCGCGGCGATGCCCGCATGGAAGGCGACGAAATCTGCGAGGAAGGTCGCACTCCGTTCCGGGTCCAGGATGGCGCGGACGAAGGCCTCCACCGCGTCCTCGTAGTCGGCCTTGGGGGCCGTCCAGTTGGAGCGCGCCTTCGCCTCGCGCACCGCCTTGATCATATAGGCCACGATCCTGTCCGGCAGGGCCGCCATCTCGGCCGCGTGCAGCGGCCAGGCACCGACCAGCGTCTGGTAGAGCAGATATTCGTCGTTGCGGCCGGGTGCCGGGCGTCCGTCGATTTCGCGCACCTTGAGGCGGTTGATTCGGTGCCAGCGCCGTACGGCGCGGCTCCACGCCTCCGGCATCTCGCTCAGCACGTCGATGCGGGCGCGGACGTCCTCGCCGCGTTTGTGGTCGTGGGTCGCCGTGGCCAGCATGGAGAACGGATGGTTCTTCAGCCGCTCTGCGTTCAGGTAGTGAAAGGCCGCCGCTGAAACGCCGAACCGTTCCGGCTCGCCGCCGACCTCGTTGAGGGACACCAGGCGGTTGAACCGGTAGAGCGCCGTGTCCTCGAAGGCCTTGGCCATCACGGGCCCTGTGAGCTGCTGGAACTTCATCGCCGTGTGGAGCACCTCGGCGCGACGGTAGGGGCGGCCCGGTTCCCTCTTCAGGTCCGTGGCGACCAGGGCCCCGACGAAGTCGAAGATCGACAGGTCGTCGGCGGTGGAATCGCGGCGCGCGTGGGTCATGGCCCAGTTGAGATAGTGACGGTCGCGCTCGTCGACGCCGTCGGCGGTCACGTAGGTCCGATAGACGGGAAAGTGGGAGATCAGTTCGATCAGCGCGTCGCGCAGCGCCTGGCGCGTGTAGTCGCGCGTCGTCAGGCTCTGCCGGGCGATGCGGTAGGCCATGTCGACCAGGACGTTCAGTTCGCTGGACAGGTTGTTGCGCAGGATCTGGCGCTTGGCCTCCACCACCATCTCGTGGAAATCGATGCTCCGGCCCAGAAAGCGCTGGTAGGTCTCGGTCAGCGGTTCCAGCGCCGCCGGGTCCACGAACAGGCCGTTGATCAGGTTCATGAACTCGTAGCCGGTCGTGCCGTCCACCGGCCATTCGGTCCGCAGGTGCTCGTGCGGGGCCAGGATTTTCTCGACCAGCAGGTAGATCGGGTGGCGCGGCTGCGCCTGCGTGCCGTCGGGCGAAGGTTCCCGCGGCGGAACCAGATAGGCGGCGCGATCCTGGAGACGCCGGCAATAGGCCGCCGGATCGTAGAGCCCGTCGATATGGTCGAGCCGAACCCCCTGGAGCTTGCCCTCGGCAATGAGCTGGAAGACCAGCCGGTGGCTGATCTCGAACAACTCCGGGTCCTCGATGGCGAGCCCGGCTAGATCGTTGATGTCGAAGAAGCGCCGGTAGTTGATGTCGTTCGACGCCACCCGCCAATAGGCGATGTGGTAGGCCTGTCGCTCCAGCAGGGCATGGAGTTCGCGAAAGCTCGCCGGGTCGCCGGGCGTGCCGTCCATGCGGTCCACGACCCGGTCGATCGCGGCGGCGATGTCGGGATCGGCCTTCGCCAGCGCGGCGAGGCCGTAGCGCAGCGCGTCGGCTTCGCGGCGCAGCATCGCCGCCTGACGCGCGCCGCGCGGCTTGGCCGCCAGCCGGGAGAAGCCCGCGACATGCGGCGCCAGCGCGGCGCCGGTACCGTCGGCTTCGCTCTGCACCGCCCGCAGGATGCGCGGATAGTCGCGGATCGCGATGGGAAAGCGGTGCTCGTGGTACCAGGCGCTGAACGAGCCCTGCTCGCGGTCGAAGCGCAGGACGATTTCGCCGCGCTCCAGCACGTTGCCGTAGTGGTCGCCCAGCACCGGCAGCAGCACCTTGCCGCGCAGATGCTCGACCGATGGCGACCAGTTGATGTCGAAGAAGCCGGCATAGGGGCTCGACTGGCCCCATTCCAGCACGTCCAGCCACCAGGGATTGTCCGCGCTGCCGATGCCCATGTGGTTCGGCACGAAGTCCAGGATCAGCCCCATGCCGTGCGCGTGCAGGGCCGCCACCATCCGCTCGAAGGCCGCCGCGTCGCCGACTTCGGGGTTGAAGCGGTTGTGGTCGACGATGTCGTAGCCGTGCGTCGAGCCTGCCCGCGCCGCCAGGAACGGCGATGCGTAGACGTGGCTGATCCCCAGCCGCCCGAGGTAGGGAACAAGAGCCGTGGCGTCGTCGAAGCCGAAGCCCTCGTGGAACTGCAGGCGGTAAGTCGCCCGCGGTAGGGGTGGTGGTCCGGGAGGTCTTCCGGGCGCGACGCCGTCGCGCGCCCCTGTCGCCTGGCTGCTCAACCGCCGCGCTCCTCGTTGACGGCCGCGACGATGCGGCGGGCATGGGGATGGTCGAAGATCCCCTCGGCCGAGCAGGCGAGGCGCCGCCGCCAGTTCGGGTGCTCGTGGCTGGTGCCCGGCAGGTTCGCCTGCTCCTCGAGGTCGAGCAAATCCTCCAGCTGGACCATCAGCAGCCGTGCCGGCGTCCGCGCGATGAATCGGTGAACGGCCTCCGCCATGGCGCCGTCCGGGTCGGCGTCGGGGTCGCGGCCGAGATCGGGGCCCGGGTCGAGACCGGCCTCGTGCAGCGCCGCCACGATGGCCGCCCGCGTCCGCCTGCGATCGGCGCGGGCGTCGTCCACCCATTCGTCGGTGATGCCGGCGACGACGCGGGCCCGCCAATCGACGTCGCGAGCGGTCCAGAAGCCGCGGACGGTCGGCATGTCGTGCGTGGCGATGGCAACCAGGGCGCGATCCGGATATGCGGCGGGTGGCCTCAGCGCGCCGTCCTCTCGGCGTTCGAAGCTCAGGATCCTGTAAGACAGGATGCCGAAGCTCTGCAGCGTTTCCTGGAAGCCTTCCGGCAGGGTGCCCAGGTCCTCCCCGATCACGACGCAGCGGTTGCGCCGCGATTCGAGCGCGACGATCCGGACGAGATCGCCGAACGGGTAGCGGACATAGGCGCCGTCGCGTCCCGTCTTGCCCGGCGGAATCCAGAACAGCCGCGCCAGTGCCATGACATGGTCGATACGCAGCGCACCGGCATGGCGCATGTTCGCCCGCAGCGCCTGGATGAACGGCTGGTAGCCCGCCTCGCGCAGTCCGTGCGGAGACAGCGGGCTCAGCCCCCAGTTCTGGCCCTGAGGTCCCAGATCGTCGGGCGGTGCACCGACGCTGACCCCGGAGAGGACCACCCGCGGCCAGCTCCAGGCCATGCTGCCGCCGCCGTCCGACGCGACGGCTAGGTCGCGATAGACGCCGATCCGCATTCCCGCCTCCCGGACGCGAGCCTGGGCGGCGGCCATCTGCTCTTCCGCCACCCATTGCAGCCAGGCGAAGAAGTCCACGCGTCCGGCATGCTCCACGGCGAAAGCGGCGACGGCCGGGCCGGACGGGTCGCGATAGGGTTCCGGCCATGTCCGCCAGGACCAGAGATGCATGTCGCGTCGGAAGAAGTGCTCGTGCAGCGCCTCGAACACGGCATGCTGCTGGAGTACCTCTCCCCAGCCGTCGCGGAAGGCGGCGAACGCGGCTTTCCGGGCGGGCGTGGCGTGGCGATCGAAATCCCTGTGCAGCGCTTCCAGCACCGGCATTTTGGCGGCCGCGACGGCCGCATAGTCGACCAGTTCGCCAAGCCGTGCCGCCGATACCGCCTCGCGGACGGCGTCCGTCTCGGCGAGCCGCCCTGCTTCGCTGCCGGCCGTGAACTCCGGCACCGCCGTCGGGTCGATATAGAGATGGTTGAGGAAGATGCGGGTGGACGGGGCATAAGGGCTGAAATGGTGCGGATCGGCCGCGAACCCGGCGTGGACCGGGTTGATGCCGACGGCTGCGGCGCCGGCGCCGGCGGCGGTCACGCCCAGGTCGGCCAGATCGACGAAGTCGCCGAGGCCCCAGTTCCTGTCGCTGCGCAGGCCGTAGAGCTGGGCCGCCACACCCCAGACGCGGGCATCGCCGACGGCTTCGTCGATGCCGAAGCAGGAACGCGGCGCCACGATCAGGGCGGCTTCCGCCGATCCGCCGTCCGGGAGGGCGACGCTGAGCGTGTGATAGCCGATCGGCAGGGCCGGAAGGGCGACGGCGCGAAGCGCGAAGGGCCGGCCGTCGAACGCCCGCTCCGCAACGGCCGGACGATCGCCGGGCGCGGTCGTGCCCCGCCACGTTTCGCCGTGCTCGCCCGCGATGGACCAGGCGAGCGCGGGCGGGGGCGGTTCCGGGAGCCAGATCGGCGCCGCTCCCGGGCTCTCGCTCTCGCCGTCGATCACGATGGCGGGCGGCAGGGCGCTGCGGCAGCCTGCGGCCTCGGTGGCTTCCAGGCACGCCTCGGCCTCGGCGTCCGTTTCCGCAGCGGCCCCCATCGCGGCCAGGAGCGCGCGCTTGGTCTCGTCCGTGGCAGGGTGCGATACGCCCCAGATATCCTGGTAGGCGGGGATGATGCCGTAGAGGGCGGCGAGCCGGTCGAGTGGTCGATTCTCATCCGTCATCGCCGGCGGATCCGCCACAGCACGCTCCATCCCGGCAGGGCCTCGCCCTTGCCGGCAGGTGACGCCAGCCGTTGCAGAAGACCCGTCGCGGTCTCGTACAGCAGCGCCCCGTCCGGCGCCTGGCCCAGGGCCGGTGCGGCAGGAACGGGTGCCTCGCCCAGATTGGCGACGAGGTCGAGCTCGGCGTCGCCGAGTTTCCAGACGACGTGCAGGCCGTTGCCGGCGAACGTCTCGTACCGCCCGCAACCACCGGCGGCCGCACCCAGCAGCGGCACCACCTGCGCCCGTCGCAGGCGCAGCAGCGAACGCACCAGCGCGTGCCGCGCGGCATGCGTTTCTTCGTTCAGCGCCCCCCAGTCCAGTCGCGACGCGGTAAAGGTGGCGATGTCGTTGGGATCGGGAATCGCGGTGCGGTTTACCGGATCTGCGAAGAGGGGGAAGCGCGCGAATTCCCGGCGGCGCCCCTCGCGGACCGCGTCTGCCAGTTCGTCGTGGAAGTCGGTGAAGAAAAGGAACGGCTGGGCCGCGCCCCACTCCTCCCCCATGAACAGGAGCGGCACCTGGGGAGCCAGCAGGTAGACGGCTGCGAGGGCCTCTATCGCAGCCGGCGGGGCCAGCAGGTCGATCCGTTCGCCGAATGCGCGATTGCCGACCTGATCGTGGTTCTGGATGAAACCGACGAAAGCGGTCGGCGGCAGGTGGCCGCTCGCTTCCCCGCGCGTCTTGCCGCCGCGATAGCGGGAGGTCTCGCCCTGATACACGAATCCCGTAGCGAGCGCCTTGCCCAGCCGGTCGATCGCATGTTCCGCATAATCGGCGTAGTAGCCTTCGGCATCGCCGGTCGCGAGATGGTGGTAGACGTGGTGGATGTCGTCGTTCCACTGCGCATCGTAGAGCATCGCCCGGCCATCTTCGCGCGCCAGCATGGACGCCTGATTGCGGTCGTTCTCAATAACCAGATGGATGTGCCGTTCAGGATCGTCCGCCGCGACACCGTTACGGATCGCAGGTGCCAACTCTTCCAGAAGATGCTCCTCGCCGAGACCCTTGATCTCGTCGACAGCATCGAACCGCAGTCCGTCGAACCGGTATTCCCGAAGCCAGTAGAGCGCATTCTCGATGACGAAATCACGAACCGGCCGGGCCGCATAGTTCACGGCACTGCCCCAGGGCGTCTCGATCTCGGGATCGAAAAATCCTGCCGCGTACGCGTTCAGATAGTTTCCGTCGGGACCGAAGTGGTTGTAGACCACGTCGAGGAACATGCTCAGCCCACGCCCGTGCGCTTCGTCGATCAGGCGCTTCAGGTCGTCCGGCGTGCCATATGCAGAATCCGGTGCATAGTGCAGCACGCCGTCATAGCCCCAGTTCCGGTCACCGGGAAAATCCGCCACCGGCATCAGTTGGACTGCGGTGACGCCCGTCTCCACGAAGTGATCGAGCCGCTTACGCACGCCCTCGAACGTGCCCTCGGGGGAGAAGGTGCCGACATGGAGTTCATAGAGAACGGTCTCCTCCCAGGGCTGGCCCCTCCACCCGACGGTCTTCCACCGATAGGCGGCGGGGTCGACCACCATGCTCGGACCATGGACATCCTGAGGCTGCCAGCGCGATGCGGGGTCGGGCACCCGCAGGCCATCCGGCAGTTCGAAGAGGTAGCGGGTCCCGGCGGCGGCGCGATCGGTGGTCAGCTCAAACCAGCCGTCCGCGAGCTGCGGCATCTGAACCGGATCGGACTCGTCGATGACGAGCCCAATCGCCGTGGCCGACGGGGCCCATAAGCGGAAACGAACGCCTCCGGTTACCATGGCGGCACCAAAGGGCATGTCGTGGGTGAATTGAGTCTTCATGGGGATCTCTGTCATCTGCGGATCTATCCCGCGATCTCGACCCAGGCGAAGACCTGCATGGATCGGGCCGGCGCGTTGAAGGCGGTTTCGTCGGTCGCGTCGTCGAACTGGAACTCGGGACGGTCCGTGTCGAACAGCCGGCGCCAGGCGCCGGCGGCGTTCAGCTTCGGCAGCTGGAAGGGCACGACCTCATGGTGGGAGTTGAGGACCGCGAGCAGGACCTCGGGCAGTTCCTCGCCGACCTCGCGGCGTGCGGCCTCGACCTCGCCGTTCAGCAGGATGCCGAGGCAGCGCGCATGCCGGTCGCGCCACTGCTCCGGCGTCATCTCCTTGCCGCTCGGCGCATACCATGCCACGTCCTTGAAGCCGTTGCCCGGCATGGTTTCGCCGTGTCGGAAACGTGGATGGCGCAGCGCGGGATGGACGCGGCGGAACGCGATCAGCCGCTGGGCGAACGTCAGCAGGCTTTCGTCCGTCTCGCCGATCGCCGACCAGTCGACCCAGCCGATCGCGTTGTCCTGGCAGTAGGCGTTGTTGTTGCCGTTCTGGGTGCGCCCGAACTCGTCGCCGGCGAGAAGGAAGGGGGTGCCGTGCGCGAGCATGAGGGTGGCCAGCATGTTGCGCTTCTGGCGTTCGCGCAGCGCGAGAATCGCCGGGTCGTCGGTGGGACCCTCCACGCCGTGGTTCCAGCTGTAGTTCGCGTTGTGGCCGTCCTGGTTGTTCTCGCCGTTGTCGGAATTGTGCTTGTCGTTGTAGGAGGCCCAGTCGTTCAGCGTGAAGCCGTCGTGGGAGGTGATCTTGTTCACGCTCGTCCACGGACGCCGTCCGCGATGGTCGAACAGGTCGGCCGAACCGGCGAAGCGCGCCGCCACCTCGGGCAGCATGCCGCCGTCGCCCTTCCAGTAGCGGCGCACCGCGTCGCGGAACTTGTCGTTGAGTTCGCCCCAGCCCGGCGGGAAGCGGCCGAGCTGGTAACCGCCCGGGCCGATGTCCCAGGGCTCCGCGATCAGTTTGACACGGCTGAGCACCGGGTCCTGCTGGACAGCGTCCAGGAAGCCGCTCCCCTGGTCGAAGCCGTGCGGTTCGCGTGCCAGCGTCGCGGCGAGATCGAAGCGGAAGCCGTCCACGTGCATGACCTCGACCCAGTAGCGCAGGGAGTCGAGAACCATCTGCAGGACGCGCGGATGACTGAGGTTCAGCGTGTTGCCGCAGCCGGTGTCGTTGATGTAGTAGCGCGGCTCGCCCGGCAGGAGCCGATAGTAGGCCGCATTGTCGATACCGCGGAAGCCGAGGGTCGGGCCCATCTCGCTGCCCTCGGCCGTGTGGTTGTAGACCACGTCGAGCAGCACCTCGATGCCCGCGTCGTGGAGGCGGCGCACCATCGTCTTGAACTCGCGGGAATCGCCGTTGGTCAGATAGGTCTGGTGCGGCGCGAAGAACCCGATCGTATTGTAACCCCAGTAGTTGTGCAGGCCCTTGCCGACGAGGTGGCGGTCGTCCACGAAGGCATGGATCGGCATGATCTGGACGGCGGTTACGCCGAGATCGACGAGATAGTCGATCACGGGATCCGAGCCGAAGCCGGCGAAGGTGCCGCGCAGCCACTCCGGCACCAGCGGGTTCAGCTTCGTGAAACCGCGCTGGTGCACCTCGTAGATGACGGTTTCCGACCAGGGAGTGCGTGGCGGCCGGTCGTCGCCCCAGGTGAACGCCGGGTCGACGACCCGGCACTTCGGCATGCCGGACGCGCTGTCGCGCCGGTCGAAGGACAGGTCGCCGCGCTGGCTACCCACATGATAGCCGAAATGGGCGTCGCTCCAGCGGATATGGCCGTGCAACTCGCGAGCATAGGGGTCGAGCAGAAGCTTGCGGGGGTTGAAGCGCTGTCCCTCCGTCGGCCGGTAGGGCCCGTGCACCCGGTATCCGTAGAGCTGGCCCGGGCCGACTTCCGGCAGGTATCCATGCCAGACCTCATCCGTGTATTCGGGCAGGGTTATGCAGTCGATCTGACGCCGTCCGGACGGATCGAAAAGGCAGAGTTCGACCTTCGTGGCGCTCCCCGAGAAGAGGGCGAAGTTGGTGCCCGCACCGTCCCATATGGCGCCGAGCTGATCGGGAGAACCGGGGAGGATGCGGCGGCGCATGCGGGGCATTAGGGCTCGCGATATGGCGGGGAGAAACCCTGCCGGGCGCGGGATGCGCCGGAGGTCTCCCCGGGGAAGTGGGTCAGTCCGATCGGTATTCCAGCCACAGGGTCGAGATCGGTGGAAGTGTCAGCGCGAGCGACCAGGGGCGTCCGTGGGAGGGAATGGGGTCGGCCGTCACGCCCGCGCCGTTCCCCTGTCCGCTGCCCTCGTAGCGCGCGCTGTCCGTATTGATGGCCTCGCGGTACCAGCCGCTCTCCGGGACGCCGATCCGGAAACCGTGGCGCGGCAACGGGGTCAGGTTGCAGACGACCACCATCAGGGACCGCCGGTCGTGGCCCCGCCGCAGGAAAGCGATGACGCTGTGGTCGCTGTCGTTGGCCTCGATCCACTCGAAGCCCTCGGCGCTGCAGTCGAGTTCGTGCAGGGCCGGGGTGCCGCGATAGGTGAGGTTCAGGTCGCGCACCAGCGTCTGGATGCCCTTGTGGCGCGGGTCGTCGAGCAGGTGCCAGTCGAGGCTCCTGTCGTGGTTCCATTCGCGCTGCTGGCCGAACTCGCCGCCCATGAACAGCAGCTTCTTGCCCGGATGACCCCACATGAACCCGTAATAGGCGCGCAGGTTGGCCGCCTTCTGCCAGGCGTCGCCCGGCATCTTGTCGATCAGCGATCCCTTGCCGTGCACGACCTCGTCATGGCTGAGCGGCAGGACGAAGTTCTCGCTGAAGGCGTAGAGCAGGCCGAATGTCATGTCGGGGTGATGGTAGCGCCTGTGGATCGGGTCCTTGCTCATGTAGCGCAGGGTGTCGTGCATCCACCCCATGTTCCATTTGAACCCGAACCCAAGCCCGCCGAGATAGGTCGGACGCGACACGCCGGGCCAGGCGGTCGATTCCTCCGCCATGGTCATGGCGCCCGGCTCGGCTTCGTAGACCAGTTCGTTCATCCGCTTGAGAAAGTCGATCGCCTCGAGATTCTCACGCCCGCCGAAGCGGTTGGGCACCCACTGGTCGTGCTCGCGGCTGTAGTCGAGGTACAGCATCGATGCCACGGCGTCGACCCTCAGCCCGTCCAGGTGGTAGCGATCCAGCCAGAAGAGTGCGTTGGCGTGCAGGAAGTTCCGCACCTCGTTGCGACCGTAGTTGAAGATCAGCGTATTCCAATCCTGGTGGAACCCCTGGCGCGGATCGGCATGCTCGTAGAGGTGGGTGCCGTCGAGCTGCGCCAGCCCGTGCGCGTCGGTCGGGAAATGGCCCGGCACCCAGTCCAGCAGCAGCCCGATTCCGGCCTGGTGGCAGCGTTCGACGAAACCGGCGAAGGCTTCGGGCGGGCCGAAGCGGCTGGTCGGCGCGAAGAGGCCGACCGGCTGATAGCCCCATGAGCCGTCGAACGGATATTCGGTGATGGGCAGCAGTTCGATATGGGTGAAGCCCATCTCCGTCACGTACGGGATCAGCTTGTCGCCCAGTTCCTCGTAGGAGAGATAGCGGTCGCCCTCTTCGGGGATCCGCATCCACGAGCCGAGGTGGCATTCGTAGATGGTGATGGGCGCGTCGGCGCCTGCCGTCGCCCGGCGCCGGTGCATCCAGTCCGCATCCTTCCATGCGAAATCGGGTGTGCCATGCGTGACGGACGCCGTCCCGGGCGACTGTTCCATCAGGAAGGCGAGGGGGTCGGCTTTCAGCGGCAGCAGCCGTCCGCCGGCGCCGACGATCTCGAACTTGTAGGGCTCGCCGCGACCGACACCGGGCACGAACAGTTCCCAGACGCCGCATTCCATGCGCCGGCGCATGGGGTGGACGCGCCCGTCCCAGCCGTTGAAGCCGCCGACGACGCTGACGCGCTCGGCTCCCGGTGCCCACAGCGCGAACGCCATACCGTCGACGCCGTCCACCGTGGTCGGCTGCGCGCCGAGCCGGTCGTAGAGGCGCAGATGATTGCCTTCCGCGATCAGGTGCGCGTCCATTTCGCCCAGCAGCGGCGGGAAGCGGTACGGATCCTCGATATCGTGTGTGGTGCCGCTCCTTTCGATCCGCAGGGCATGGCGGAAGCGCCGGTTGCGGCCGGCCGGACCGGCGAAGAAACCGGCGCTGCGCACCCGCGGCAGTTCGGCCGAGACGGTGCCGTTGGCACGATCGATCACCCAGACGC
Source organism: Alphaproteobacteria bacterium (assembly GCA_046296375.1). Taxonomy (GTDB): domain Bacteria; phylum Pseudomonadota; class Alphaproteobacteria; order JAJUGE01; family JAJUGE01; genus Constrictibacter. Next base: position 29,624 of record JBKBLL010000009.1, read on the forward strand.
GGTCGGCCGTGGGCTGGAACGTCCGCACCACGACCTCCCGTCCGCTGCCGTGCATTCCGAGGACCCCGAACGGGTCTCCATTCGTCGCCGCCAAGATGGCGTCGATCGCTGCATCCACTCTGTCCATTGCGGCTCCTGGCCTTACGGCTTCCGGGACTCGGCCTCGTCGAGAATCGCCGAGAGGCCCCTCACGGGAATGCCGAGCCAAGCCGGTCGGTTCGACGCCTCGTAGCGGATCTCGTAGAGCGCCTTCTCGAGGAGGTAGAGGTCGATGAGGGCCTGCGCCTCGGCCGGATCTTCGGGCCAGCTCGGCACGTCGGCCATCTCCGCCCGATAGGCGTCGAGAAAGGCCGCCGCCGCGGCGTCCCGCCACGCCATCGCGTCGGGCAGGGCGCGCGTCGCGGTGTCCTGCTCGCGCTCGGCCAGCCGCATCGTCGCCGCCCACGCGGCGTAGTCGAACGAACGCAGCATGCCGGCCACGTCCTTGGCGGGTGCGCCCTTGGCCCGGCGCTCGGCGAGGGAGCGGGCGGGTTCGCCCTCGAAGTCGAGGACGTGGAAGTCGTCCTTGACCACGAGGACCTGGCCGAGATGGTAGTCGCCGTGCAGGCGTGTCTTGGCCGCCCGGGGCGTGACGCTCGCCAGCCGGTCGATGAGTGCGAGGCAAACATCGCGCCGTTCCAGCAGGGCCTCCACGTCGCCCTCCCGTTTCGTGGGCTCCATGCCGCCCAGCAGCTGAAAGACGCCCGCCGCGTCTGCCTTCAGGCTCTGCCGCAGATGCTCCATGTCGGCGCGGTCGATCGGCTCGCGCGCGAAAGCGGGATCTTCCGTGTCGATTGCCAGAGCGCGGTGCAACTGCCCTGTGCGGAGGCCCAGCGTCGCCGCCTGGGCGAGATAGATGCCGTGGAGTTCAGCCACCGGCAGTTCTTCCATCGGCTCACCCGGCAGCGCGCGTTCCTCCAGGAAGCGCACCAGATAGTCGACCGTATAGGTCCAGCCGTCTCCCTGGTTGTAGAGGAAACCCTGCAGCACGGCCAGGGCCGTCGCGGTGCCGTCGCCACCCACATGCTCGACCGCACCGAGATAGGTCGGCGTGTTCCGGAAGCCGGCGACCTCGGTGAGGAAACGGCTCATCTCGAGTTCGGGGTGGATACCGGGCGAAAGACGGCGATAGATCTTCACCACGCTCTGCTCGCCGACGATGACCGACGAGTTGCTCTGCTCCGTCCCGATGCGTCGCGTCGGGGTATCGGCGGGCAGTTCGAGTGTCCGCAGCGCGTCGTTTCCGGCGAAGCGGACCACCCCGTCCGAAGCGGCGATCTCCCGCCCTTCGCGCATCGCCTCGACCAGCGCCAGCGCAAACCGGTCGTCCGCGAGCGCGTCGTAGATCGGCCCGGTGACGCGGCCGCGCCGGCCCTTGGCGACCGTGTAGGGGAAGAGCGGCGAGGCCGGAGACAGCGCGCTCTCGTCCGGCGAGGCGGCGAGCGGCACGAAGTAACGCTGGCTGTCGCCCGCACTCGTCGTCACGTCGGCCTCGACCAGAAGGTACTCGCCGTGAGGGGTGTTGAATACGGCCGCGTGAACGCGCTCGACACCCGCGATCCGCGCATCCTTGGCGGCGAACCAGCGCTGCTTCGGCAGGTAGTCGGGATAGACGTCCCGGAACAGCGCCCCCGACTCGCGTCCTTCGGCGATGGAGCGCATGCCGTCGCGCATCACGAGCGTCACGAATTCGGGAAGCGGCTCGGGGACGGACTGGTGCCAGTGCGGCACCTCGCCCTCGTCGGCGAGGAGGAACCAGTAGAAGCCGTGTCCGTCCAGGGTCAGCAGGTAGGGAAGGTCGCCGATCGGGGGGAAGCGCGAACGGCCGAGGAGTTCGATCGGCACGCGTCCGCGAAAGCGCGACAGGTCGAGTTCGACCGCCTGGGCGGCCCGCGCGAGATTGACGACGCACAGGATCGTCTCGCCGTCATGCTCGCGCAGATAGGCGAGGATCTTGCGGTTGCCGGGATAGAGGAAGTTGAGCGCGCCACGGCCGAAGGCGCGGTGCATGCGCCGCGCCGCGATCATGCGGCGCATCCAGTTGAGGAGGGACGACGGGTTGCGCTGCTGTGCCTCGACGTTGACCGCCTCGTAGCCGTAGATCGGATCCATGATCGCCGGCAGGAAGAGGCTGGCCGGATCGGCGCGCGAGAAGCCGCCGTTGCGGTCCGGCGACCACTGCATCGGCGTGCGGACGCCGTCGCGGTCGCCGAGGAAGATGTTGTCGCCCATGCCGATCTCGTCGCCGTAGTAGATGATCGGCGTGCCCGGCATCGAGAGCAGCAGGCTGTTCATGAGCTCGATCTTGGCCCGGTCGTTCTCGAGCAGCGGCGCGAGGCGTCGGCGGATGCCGAGATTGATCCGCGCCCGCCTGTCGACGGCATAGAAGTTCCAGAGATAGTCCCGCTCCTGGTCGGTCACCATCTCGAGGGTCAGCTCGTCATGGTTGCGCAGGAAGATCGCCCACTGGCAGTTTTCAGGAATCTCCGGCGTCTGGCGCATGATGTCGGTGACCGGATGCCGGTCTTCCTGCGCGATCGCCATGTACATGCGCGGCATCAGCGGGAAGTGGAACGCCATGTGGCATTCGTCGCCCTGGCCGAAATATTCCTGCGTGTCCTCCGGCCACTGGTTCGCTTCGGCCAGCAGCAAGCGGTCCGGGTGGCGCTTGTCGAGTTCGGTGCGGAACTTCTTCAGGATCGCGTGCGTCTCGGGCAGATTCTCGTTGTTGGTGCCGTCGCGCTCCACGAGGTAGGGCACCGCATCCAGCCGCATTCCGTCGACGCCCAGGTCGAACCAGAAATGCATGACCTTGACGACGGCGTCGAGGACGGCGGGGTTATCGAAGTTCAGGTCCGGCTGGTGCGAGTAGAAGCGATGCCAGTAATAGGCCTTGGCCACCGGATCCCAGGACCAGTTGGAGGATTCGGTGTCGAGGAAGATGATGCGCGTCTCGGGATACCTCTGGTCGGTATCGCTCCAGACGTAGAAGTTGCGGTGGTTCGATCCGGGCGGCGCCTGGCGCGCGCGCTGGAACCAGGGATGCTGGTCGGAGGTGTGGTTGATGACCAGTTCGGTGATGACGCGCAGGCCGCGGGCATGCGCCTCGCGGATGAGCCGCCGCAGGTCGCGCATGGTGCCGTAGCGCGGATTGACGTCGCGATAGTCCGCGATGTCGTAGCCGTCGTCGCGCAGGGGCGACGGATAGAATGGAAGCAGCCAGATCGTCGTCACGCCGAGATCGCGGACATAGTCGAGCTTCTGGATCAGGCCGGGGATGTCGCCGATGCCGTCGTTCGCCCCGTCGAAGAATGCCTTGACGTGCAGTTGGTAGATGATGGCGTCCTTGAACCAGAGCGGATCGCTGCGGTCGATCATCGCGGTCGCGGCCTTTCGTTGCGGATTGCGCATGGCGCCGGTCAGAGACCCGGCGGCCGGATGCGCCAGACGGCGCATGGATTGACGGCGGGGTCCAGCCAGACCTGCTGGAGCTTACCGTCCCAGGTAAAGCGGTGCCCGGTCAGCAGGTCCTCGACCTCGACGCGGCCGTTGTCCGGCAGCCCGAATTCCCACAGCGGCACCTCGAACGAGGCGCCCTGCGGATTCTCCTGGTCGAGGTTGACCGCGAAGAGCAGGACGTTGTCCAGGCTGGGCGTGGCCTTGCCATAGACGAGAACATTGTCGTTCCAGGCGTTGTAGAAGCGCACGTTCAGGTGATCGTGCAGCGCCGGGTTGTCGCGCCGGATGCGGTTGATCCGGGTGATGAAGTCGCGAATGTTGCCCGGCCGGTCGTAATCCCAGGCCTTGATCTCGTACTTCTCGGAATCGAGGTAGTCCTCCTTGCCCGGTACCGGCCGGCCCTCGCACAGTTCGAAACCGTTGTAGAGGCCGTAGACGCCCGACAGGGTCGCTGCCAGCAGGCCGCGCACCTTGAATGCCGCCGGGCGGCCCGACTGCAGATAGTGCGGGTTGATGTCAGGCGTGTTGGCAAAGAAATTAGGCCGGTAGAACTCGCGCGCTTCCGTCTGCGTGAGTTCGGTCATGTATTCAATGATTTCAGCCTTCATATTTCTCCAGGTGAAATAGGTGTAGGACTGAGTATAGCCCACTTTTGCCAAGCGCTTCATCATTTTCGGGCGCGTGAACGCCTCGGACAGGAAGATCGTGTCCGGGTAGCGGTCCTGCACTTCGCGGATCATCCATTCCCAGAACGGCAGCGGCTTGGTGTGAGGGTTGTCGACCCGAAATATCCGTACGCCGTGACCGGCCCAGAACAGGATCACGTCGCGCAGCGCGAACCAGATCGACGGCAGGGCGCCGCGGTAGAAGTGGACGTTGACGATGTCCTCGTACTTCTTGGGCGGATTCTCGGCGAACTTGATCGAGCCGTCGGGCCGCCAGTCGAACCATTCCGGATGTTCCTTCAGCCAGGGATGGTCCGGCGCGCACTGGATCGCGAAGTCCATCGCGATCTCCAGCCCGTGCGCGTGCGCCGCATCGACGAGGCGGTGAAAATCCTCGAAGGAGCCCAATTCGGGGTGGAGCGCGTCGTGGCCCCCCTCGTCGGAACCGATGGCATAGGGGCTGCCGGGATCGCCGGGTCGCGCGGTCAGGCTGTTGTTGCGGCCCTTCCGGTTCTTCCGGCCGATCGGGTGGATCGGCGTGAAGTAGAGGACGTCGAATCCCATGTCGCGGACATAGGGCAGCTTGCGGATCACGTCGTCGAAGGTGCCGTGCCGGTTCGGGTCGTCGCTCTGCGAGCGCGGGAACATTTCGTACCAGGCGGAGAAGCGCGCCGCCGTGCGGTCGACGACCACCTGATGGGTGACCGGGTGCCGGGAGAGGTTGGTCCTGGGGCCGTGCGACGACATGAGTTGGGCCAGATCGTCGGCCATCAGCAGCGAGAGCAGCGTCCCTTCGTCCGCGGCTTCCGTCAGGGCAGCGACGGCCGGTGCGAACCGGTGGGCGGCGTCCGGCCCGGCGGCCCGGGCCGCCGCCTC
>JBKBLL010000010.1:0-32824 GCA_046296375.1 Alphaproteobacteria bacterium
CCGAACCTGACGCCGTCGCAGCTCTATCGCACGGCCGACGGCTGGATCTTCATCATGTGCAACAAGGAGAAGTTCTGGGCCGTCCTGGCACACGCGGTCGACCATCCGGAATGGGCCGACGACCCGGACTTCGCCACCTTCGCCGACCGGCTGCGCAACCGCGAGCGGGTAACCGCGATGCTCGACGACGCGCTCTCCGGCAGGACCACCGCGGAGTGGCTGGAAATATTCGGCGGCAAGGTTCCCGCCGCCCCGGTGAACGACATGCAGACCGCGCTCGACAACCCCTTCGTGCGCGATACCGGCCGCGTCGTGACCCTGCCGCATCCGGCCGGTACCGCCGTCGGAACCGTCGGACCGGCCATCCGGGTGCCCGGGGAAGCGCCGTTGGCCGCGCCCGCGCCCGCCATGGGGGCAGATACGGACGATATCCTCCACGAGTTGGGCTACGATACCGAGCGCATCGCGGCACTGCGGGCCGACGGCGCAGTGTGACCGGCCGCTGCCGGGCGGCCGTCCCGGGACGCCGACATCGCATTTGCGGCCTCGGGCCGATTGATTCGGCGCCCCGGTGGTAGTACCGGATGGATACTCCGGGAGAGTGGGGCGATGGTGATCGGCGACAGCAGCACCGGCGACGATCGGCGGGACGGCGCCGATCGGCGGGCGCCGGCCGCGCTCCGGCCTGGACCCGACCCGCACCCGCCCGCCAGCACGCGCCCCTCGCATACGATCAGGCGGATGCGGTTGAGACGGTTTCGACGGCCATTTGCCGACTACCTGCTGCTCGTCGAGGCGACCTTCAGCATGGCCGCCGGGTGGCTGCGCCTGCACACCCGCCCCTTCAGGGAATTGACGGCGTGGATGGCACGGCCGTTCGATCGCCCCGAACCCGCCGAGGAGGTTCGCCTGGTCGCCGTGCGGCGGGTTTCCTGGGCGATCCGGCGCCTGGCGGAAAGGGGTCCGCTGCCGTTCGTCTGCTTCCCGCAGGCCATCGCGGCGATGTCCATGCTGCGGCGGCGCGGAATCCCGGTCGCGCTCTACTACGGCGTCGCCCGCAGCGACGAGAAGGGGCTGCAAGCTCATGTCTGGGTCAAGGATGGCGAAGTGCCCGTAGTCGGTTGTCGCGCGGCGGTGGGTTTCACCGTTCTCCATATTTTCGCGCCCGAGGGCGCCCGGCGCGCGGAGGCGGGCCGATGAGTGCGGTTGCGGCCATCTGGCGATTCGACGGCCGCCCGGTACGGGACGATGTCGAGCGGATGACGGCAGCCCTGCGCATGTACGGTCCGGACGGCAGCGGCTCCTGGTTCGAGGGCGGCGTCGGCCTCGGCCACTGCGCCATGGTGCTGTTGCCGGAGGATCGGGCGGACCGCCAGCCCCGGGCGGGCGGCGATGGCGCGCTGATGCTTTCGGCTTCCGCCAGGCTCGACAATCGAGACGAACTCGGCGCGGCGCTGGGGCTGGAAGCCGCGCGGCTCAAGGACATGGCGGATTCCGACCTCGTGCTGCACGTGCTCGAAAAGTGGGGCGAGGCCGGGATCCCGCGCCTGGTCGGCGCCTTCGCCTTCGCCCTCTGGGACGGGAAGCGGCGGCGCCTGATCTGCGCCCGGGACGCCCTGGGGGAACGCGGCCTCGTCTACCACCGTTCGGCCGGCCTTCTGGCCGTGGCGTCCATGCCGAAAGGGCTGCATGCGGTGCCGGAGGTGCCCCGCGAAGTCGACGAACGGCAGATCGCCCGTGGCCTGCTGCTGCTGCCGGGCGGCGGCGGCACGATGTTCGCGGGCCTGGAGACGCTGCGCCCGGGCCATATGCTCGTCGCCTCCGAGAGGCACGTCGAGGTCCGCTCCTTCTGGCAGCCGCCCCCCCCCAACTCCCTCCACCCGGCCAGCGAAGCCGAGGCGGTGGAGGCGTTCTCCAGCCTGCTGGACGAGGCGGTGCGCTGCCGGCTGCGCAGCGTCGGCGGAATCGGGAGCCATCTCAGTTCCGGCATGGACAGCGGCACGGTGACCGCGGTGGCTGCACGCCTCCTCGCAGCCGAGGGGCGCGGGCTCACCGCCTTCACCTCGGTCCCCCGCGAAGGCTATGAGGGGCGCGGCCCGTTCAACAGGCATGGCGACGAGGGACCCGGCGCGCGCGCGGTCGCGGCCATGCACCCCAACATCGACCACCGGCTGGTGCGAATGGACGACCGCACGCCGATGGACGGCCTCGACCTGGGTGCGCAGACCTGCGATCGCCCGCCGGCCAATCCCTGCAACATGATATGGATCAACGAAATCTGCCGGCAGGCTCGGCAGAGCGGTATCCGCGTCATGCTCACGGGCCAGATGGGCAACATGACCATCAGCTACAGCGGACGGCAGTACCTGCCCGAACTGCTGCTGACCGGCAGGCTGCTGACCTGGGCGGCCGAGTGCTGGCATCTGCTGCGCCGACGCCGGGGCTATCGCGCAGCGATCAGCGCGAGCCTGTTCCCCATCATTCCCGGCTGGCTCTGGCGGCTCTACGACCGCAACTTCCGACGTCTGCAGGATCCGTTCGGCTATACCGCCATCGCACCGGCCTTCGCGGAGGAGATGGACTTTCGCGCTCTCGCCGAGGAGGCGGCCTGGAATCTAGACTACCAGCCCTGGGCCGACGGCCACGCCATGCGGCTCGCCGTGCTGCGGCGGATCGACACCGCCCCGCACGAGGCCGGCATGCGCGCGGCATTCGGCGTCGACCACCGGGATCCGACGGCGGACCGGCGCCTGGTGGAATTCTGCCTCGCGCTGCCCAACCGCTTCTTCCTGCATCGCGGCATCGAATCGCGCATCCTGAAGCTCGCCATGCGCGGGCAACTCCCAGAAGCTCATCTCTGGTCGGGCGGCTACAAGGGCTATCAGGCGATCGACTGGCACGAAGCCCTGACGCGGTCACGGTCCGAACTGGCGCAAGAGATCGAGCGGCTGGAGGCCAGCCCCCTGGCACGCCGCTGCCTCGACCTGGCGAAGCTGCGCACCCTGGTCGACAACTGGCCGACGGGCGACTGGCACTCGCCGCGGATAACCCATTCCTACCGGCTCGCCCTGACACGCGGCATCGCCATGGGGCGCTTCATCCGTCGCATGGAAGGCGGCAACCAGTGACCTCGACCGCCCGCTGGTACGGCATGCTGGGCAACCTCACGGTCGAGACCGAAATACCGATCCCCGACCTGCCGCCGGTGCGGGCCCGTGGCGCCGCCGGCGGCCGGCCGGCCGACCTGGAGATCGTCACCGGCCGGCTGCCCGCGATCGCGTCGCCGCTGCAGATCGATCCGGACGGCACGCTGACCCTGACGGTCGACGGCGTGGCACGGTTCCGGGCGGAAGGGGGCCGCCGGATCGTGGTCGAACCCGACCCGCGAAACGCGGCCGAAGCACATATCCGGACCTATCTGCTGGGGACGGTCCTGGGAACGGTGTTTCATCAGCGCGGCACCCTGCCGCTTCACGCGTCGACGGTGCTGGTGGGGAATCGGGCGGTCGCGGTCACCGGCGCATCCGGCGCCGGCAAGTCGACCCTGGCGCATGCCCTCCTCCGGGCCGGCTGCGCCCTGATCGCCGACGACGTCACGCCGGTCAGCTTCGACCGGGACGGCGGACCCGTCGCCTGGCCCCTGCTGCCGCAGCTGAAACTGTGGCGCGATGCGCTGGAACGTGCGTCCCTGCCCGCCGACGGGCTGGAGACGATCGCCAGGCGCTATGACAAGTTTCGCCTGCCGGCGGTGGGCGCCTTCGCCGAGGCCCCGGCACCGCTCGCCGCGGTCCTGACGCTCGACGACGGCCCGGCCCCGGCGCTGGTTCGCCTGACGGCACTGCAGGGCGTCGCCACGGTCATCCGGCAGACCTATCGGCCGGTCATCGGTCGTACGATCCGCGGTGCCGACGTGATCCTGCGCGAAGCGGGACGGCTCGTCGGGGCTACGGCGGTGCTCCGCCTCGAGCGGCCACGAGACGCGACCCGCATCGACGATCTCGCGCGCCTGGTGGTGGAGGCGGTTCAGGCCGGACCGGAGTGGACGGTGGCCGGCCGCGCCGCATCGGCCCTCGCCTAGGCGACGACGACCGGCGCATACTCCGGCCCTCCCGACGGCGACAGGAAGAGCGACAGCGATGCCCACAGACTACGATCCTGCGAACGTCTTCGCGAAGATCCTGAGGGGGGAGATCCCCTGCAAGCCGGTCTATGAAGACGATCACGTCCTGGCCTTCGACGACATCGCGCCGCAGGCGCCGGTCCATGTCCTCGTCATCCCGAAGGGCGCCTACGTCCACTGGGACGATTTCGCCGCCAGGGCGTCCGACGCGGAACTCGCCGCCTTCGCCCGCGCGGTCGGCCATGTGGCGCGCGACCGCGGCATCGACGGCGAAGGATTCCGTCTGATCGTCAACAATGGCGGCAACGCCCATCAGGAGGTGCCGCACCTGCACATGCACGTGCTGGGCGGGCGTCCACTCGGCCGCATGCTGCCGGGCAAGGGGTGACCCTGCCCGACCTCGCGGGGCGGCTGCTCTACCGCGACGCGCTGATCCTGGTCCTCGACAAGCCGGCGGGGATCCCGGTGCATGCCGGCCCGGGCGGCGGTCCCAACCTGGAGCAGGGGTTCGACGCCCTCCGCTTCGGCCTGCCGCGGCCGCCGGCACTCGCTCATCGGCTGGACAGGGACACGAGCGGCTGCCTCGTGCTGGGGCGGCATCGCAAGGCGCTGCGCAAGCTGGGCGAACTGTTTCGCAACGGCCGCGTGGCCAAGGTCTACTGGGCGATCGTCGAAGGGGCGCCGCCGGCCGCCGAAGGCACCGTCGACCAGCCCCTGCTGAAACGCATGGGCCGTGCCAACTGGCGCGTGGATGTCGATCCCGCCGGACAGGCCGCCGTGACCGACTGGCGCGTTCTGGGTGCGACCGGCGGGCGCACTTGGCTGGAACTGAGGCCGCGCACGGGCCGCACGCACCAGATCCGCGTGCATTGCCAATGGCTGGGCTGCCCGATCGTCGGGGACCCGGTCTACGGCGCCGGCGGATCGGGCCCGGAGCCCCTGATGCTGCACGCCAGAGGCCTGACCCTGCCGCTCCATGCCTCGCGTGAGCCGATCGCGGTGGAAGCGCCACCGCCGCCGCACATGCGGCCGCTGCTGCGCGCCTGCGGCTGGCCCGGCTGAACCCGCAGCCGCGGCCGCTCTCAGCCGGGCCAGATCGCTTCCACCAGGCGGCTCATGTCCGGCATCTCCGCGTAGGGGCCGAAGGCCGGATCGCCGGCTTCGCCGCGTCGGTTGATCCAGATGCGCCGGATGCCGAGCGCATGCGCCGGCTCGATGTCGTGGAAGAAACCCGCGGCGACATGCACCGCCCGCCCGACGGGCACGCCGGCACGGTCGTAGGCGAAGCGGAACATGCCGAGGTCGGGCTTGTAGAGCCGCGACTGCTCGGCGCTCACCAGGACGTCCGGCTCGACGCCGATCGCCGCCACGTTGCGTGCGATCATCGCGTCGTCGGTGTTGGAGATGAACATCAGTTTCGCGCGACTGCCGATCTCCCGGAGGACGGCGGGGACCTCGGCGAACGGCCCGGCCGACGCCACCGCCTCGACCAGGCGCTCGCCGTCGCGCGGCGCATAGGCGAAGCCGAAGTCGGTGAGAGCCTGCTCCAGGCCGAGGGCGAGCACCTCGCGATAGGGACGCCAGCCCCCTCGCTGCAGCGGCGCCTGGGTCGCGCGGAAATGCGGATGAAAGCGGTCGAGTGTCCCGGGCGGCGCCCCCCGCTCGGCGAGGCCCTCGGCGAGGGCCCCGCGCACGGCCTCGTGGAACCGGACGAGTGTGCCGTAGACGTCGAAGCTGACCAGATCGACGGCGCCCATACCTGCCTCCCTCGGGTCAGGCCTGTTCCGGCCGCCCCTTCATCATGCGCAGCGGCGTGTAGACCATCACGGTTTCGCCGCGCTGGTTGACGACGCTGTTGCGCGTGCGCACGAAGCCGCGATTGCCCTTGCTGGCGGCGCGGCTCTCGATCACCTCCAGTTCGACATGGATGGTGTCGCCGATGACGACCGGCCCCTTCATGTCCAGTTCCATGCCGAGGAACGCCATGCCGGTGTGCTGCAGCGTGCCCTGCATGACCAGGCCTTCCGCCAGCGCCAGCACGAGCACTGCGGGCGCGATGCGCTTTCCGGTCGGCGATTCGTGCTCGATATACTCCAGATTGTTGAACAGGAGTTCGTTCATGCCGGTGACACCGGTGAAGGACAGCACGTCCGTTTCGAAAACGCTGCGCCCGATCGTCCTGAATTTCCGGCCGACCTCCATCTCCTGCCAGTAGAATCCGTGTCCGAGTTCCTGCATGGTGCCGTCCGCCTCGTTGCGTTGCGCCGGCTGGCGCGTGATCCATCGGGCGGTTCTACATGCGGCGGCCGCCCACCCGCAACGTCCCCCGACCACCCCGGGAGAGTGCCTGCGTGCAGACGGTTCCCATCGCCTCCCCCTGCATCCGGGTCTGCTCGATCGACCCCAAGACCAGCCTCTGCCTGGGATGCGGACGCTCGCTGAAGGAGATCGCCGGCTGGAGCCGGCTGGCGCCGGACGAGCGCGCGCGGATCATGGCGGAACTGCCGCTGCGGCCCGGCGGCGCCGAGCGGGCGGGCTGAAAGCCCCGTACACAGGGGTCAGTCCCAGGCGGCGCCCGGCAGCGCGTCGAGCGGGATCTTGAGATAGCGCCGGCCGTTGCTCTCGGGCTCCGGCAGGCGCCCGCCGCGGATGTTCACCTGCAGCGCGTGCAGGATCAGCTTCGGCATCGCCAGCTTGGCGTCGCGCTCGTTGCGCAGCGCGACGAAGGCGGCTTCAGTGCGCGCCTCGGTCAGGTGCCTGTTCGAGGCCTTCTGTTCCGCGACGGTGCTCTCCCAGGCCGGATCACGCCCGCCCGGCATGTAGTCGTGGCCGGTGAACAGGCGCGTTTCGTCCGGCAGTGCCAGGATCGCCTGGATCGAGCGCCACAGCGCCGCCGCGCTGCCGCCGGGGAAATCGGCGCGCGCCGTGCCGAAGTCCGGCATGAACAGCGTGTCGTGAACGAAGGCCGCGTCGCCGGCGACATAGGTGATCGAGGCCAGCGTGTGCCCGGGCGAATGCATGACACCGACCTCGACCTCGCCGATGCGGAAGCGGTCGCCCGCGGCGAACAGCCGGTCCCACTGCGACCCGTCGGCCGGCAGTTCGGGCCAGTTGTAGATGTCCTTCCAGAGTTGCTGCACCTCCACCACGCGCGCGCCGATCGCGGTGGGCGCGCCGGTCTTCGCCTTCAGGTAGCTGGCGGCGGAGAAGTGGTCGGCGTGCGGATGGGTGTCGAGGATCCACTCCACCGCGAGACCGCGTTCCGCCACGCGCGCCAGGATGGCGTCGGCCGAGCGGGTGGCCGTCGCCCCCGATTTTTCGTCGAAGTCGAGCACCGGGTCCACGATGGCGCAGCGGCCGGTCGACGGGCACGCGACGATGTATTGGACGCTGAAGGTCCGTGGATCGAAGAAGCCTTCGACCTCGGGTGCCGGCGGGCGGTTGGCGTGCATGGATGGTCACCTCGCTCGAGCGGGCGCGGGGCCGGGAGGCGCGCCGACGAAACGATATCCTACGAAACCGCATCCGTGGGGCAAACGGTCCCTCAATGGGGCAGCGACTTGGAAAACACGTTCACGACGATCACGCCGGCGACGATCAGCGCCATCCCCAGCAGCGCGGCGGCGTCCAGCTGCTGGCGCAGGAAAATCCAGCCGACCAGGGCGATCAGGACGATGCCGACGCCGGACCAGATCGCATAGGCGATGCCGACCGGAATGGTGCGCAGCGTCAGCGACAGCATGTAGAAGGCGAAGCCGAAGCAGGCGATCGTGACCGCCGAGGGCAATGGCCGGGTGAAGCCGGACGACAGCGCGAGCGCCGTCGTCCCGGCGACCTCGGCGACGATCGCGAAGGCCAGATAGGCATAGTTCGACAAGAACGCCTCCCGCGGGCAGCGACGGCGCGGGTCATAGCCTCCCGCCGGCGAGTCGGCGACCGCTCGACGATGCGCCGGGGACGGTCGGGAATACCTCCCGTTTGGGAGGTGCGCGGAAGGGTCCCTGCCCTCGATCCTTCGGCCACGATGCATGACCACCGGAGGGGAACATGACAAACGGAATGCGCCACGGCGCCTCCGCCGCGCTGCTGGCGGCCGCCGTGGCTATCCCGGCGCTCGCCTGGCCCGGCTCCGCCCAGGCGGGCCTCACGGTGCCCGACTGCGACGCGATCGCGGCATGGGCAAAGGCCTACGACAGGAACGCGAAGTGGCAGCCGAACAGCCTGGGTACCCGCTATTGGTTCCCGGCGCTTCTGGCCGCCCCGGAGACGGCGGCCCTGTTCGGCAAGCCGGCCCAGGACTGGACGATGGACGAGATCGGAACGCTGCGGGAGCCGCTGCGGGCCTGCGAGAACGACCTGCGCAAGCAGCAGCGCCTGCACGAGCGCAACGCCCTCTCCGATCTGCGCAGCTGTATCGGCAACAATGTGACGGCCTTCCTGAAAGGTGCCGAGAAGGCACGCAGCGATCTCGCCGCAGCGACAGAAGCGCTCGAGCGCGAGCCCGCGTCGCTGCCGCTCCTCCAGTTCAACGCGAGCCTCGCGCGCGTCGCACGGGATCAGCAGGCCCATGCGCAGGCGAACCGGGCGGCGGGGGCGGTGCCGGGTGCGGGGGCGGCATCGGCGCGCGCCCTGCTGGCGGCCGTGCGCGACCTGCCGACCGCCGAGATCCAGACGCACGTCCAGCCGGCCGCCGCCGCGCGCGCCGAAGCCATGCGGGCGACCGTGCGCGACGCACTCGTGGCGCAGATCGGGGCGACACCGGCCACGGTACCGGGCCTGCAGACCCTGGCCCGCATGGCCGGGACCTACCGCAACGAGTTCGGCGGGGCCCTGGGCCCGGACGACCTGACCCTGGTGGGCCGCGCGATCGACGCCCGGCAGACGGCCGCCGGTGGCGAACTGGCGGGGATCATCGTCGACGAGATCGGCGGCATGCCCGAGGGCGAGGCGGCGTTCGCCCAACTCGACCAGGCGACCGACCGCCGGCTTCTGGCGCTGCTGCCGACAGAGGCGGCCGGCAGGGTTTCCGCCGCAGCGGACGCCCGTCGTGCCGCGCTCGCCGATCTTCTGTTCGCCGACCTTCAGAAGCATCTTGCGGGCCTGCCGGTTGCGGAGGAGGCGATCAAGGAGATCGACCACCGCCTGCTGCCCCGGTTCGCGCAGTGGCCGGACTCCATGAACGCCTCGAAGCCTCGGTTCGCCGAGGCTGCCGGCACCAGGCGCCAGCAGATCCTCGACGCGATCACCCATGCCGAACGCGGGTCGCTGCGCGGCCGCCGTTATGCCGACGGCATGGGGATGATGAAGCTGGAGTTCGTCGACCGCAGCCGTGTGTTCATGACCGATCCGGCCGGACAGACCCTCGCCGGGACCTACAAGGAGGAGCGTGACGGCCGTATCCTCGTGACGGTCGGAGCGAACACGATCGTTCTGACCCGCGAAGGCAAGCACCTGGTCGGCGGACCGGTGCGCGTGCGCCGGGTGGAGGGTTGAGCCATGGCCCGTCGGACACCGCTTCCGCCACGCCGCGCTGCCGGCTTCGCAGCCGCCGCGATGACCGCGGTTCTCGCCACGCCGGCCGCGCTCGCGACCGGAACCGGACCGCACGGAGCGATCCCGCCGCCGGATCTGCAGGGGCGCTACGCGCCGCGCGGCGACTGCGCCCGGGAGCCGCGCGTCATGGTGGACGGCACGGGCATGTTCCTGGAGATCGGCGGGAGGCGGGGCCGCGTCGCACCGCTCGATCTCTGCTTCTCCTGCGCCGGCGGCGCCCGCTATTCAGGCATCGAGGTCTGGGTCTCGCCGAAGGTCGGTGACCAGATCCCGGTGATCTTCCGTTTCAACGCGGACGAACGGCGCGGCGTCCTGATCGTCGAAGACAATGCCGGCATGGATCTCGGCCCGAACCTTCGCGCCGTGATCGCCGCCTCGCCCCTGCTGCGCTGCCCCCGACGCTGACCGCAAGGCCCGCCTTGCGGACCGGACCGGCCAGGTCGAAGATGTCGTCCGGGCGGCGAGGAGGCGGGGATGAGAGCGGTAGTGGCCGATCGCGGCAGTGCGGGACACCTCGCACTGCGCGAAGTCCACGAGCCCGTGCCGGATTCGCACGAGGCTCTGGTACGGGTGACGGCGTTCTCGATCAACCGAGGCGAAGTGCGACGTGCCGCGGCGTCGGTCGACGGCACGCAGATCGGCTGGGACACCGTGGGTGTCGTCGAACGCGCGCCGCCGACGGCAGCGGACCCGGTCCGGGACAGCGCGTCGTCGGCTTCTCCCGCAGGATGCAGGGATGGGCGGAGCTGGTGGCGCTGCCCAGCGCCGCGATCGCCGTCGTGCCCGATACCGTGTCCGACGCCGACGCGGCGACCCTCCCGGTCGCCGGCCTGACGGCGCTCTACTGCCTGGAGCGTTGCGACCGCCTGCTCGCCAGCCGTGTCCTCGTCACCGGTGCCTCGGGCGGCGTCGGCTGGTTCGCCTGCCAGTTGGGGCGCCTGATGGGAGCCGACGTCGTCGGCCTGCTGCGCCGCGATGACCAAGCGGCGCTGGTGCGGACGCTCGGTATCGCCGGGGTCGTCGTCTCGGCGGACGGCTCGGGTCTGGAACCCTATGGCCGGTTCCGCGCCGTGATCGACGGGGTCGGCGGCGCGGGACTCGGGCCGCTGCTGGCGCGCCTCGACGAAGGCGGCCGCGCCATCCTCTACGGCGTCAGCGCGGGCGCCGCGACCGAGTTTGCGATCCGCGATCTGATGGCGACCGGAGACGGCCGCATCGAAGGCTTCCATCTCTATCGCGAATCCGAGCACGAGGCGGCGCGCAAGGGGCTGGACCGGCTGCTGGGCCTGCTCGCGACAGGCCGCCTGCGCACGCTGGTTTCCGTCACCGCGCCCTGGCGGGACGTCGGCGCGGTGGCGGCGCGCCTGATCGAACGCGACTTTCCCGGCAAGGCCGTCCTGACACTCTGAGGTCCGCGGGCCCGATCTCAGCGCTCGCCGGTCAGGGGCACGAACTGGACCCGCAGCACGTCCTCGCGCGTGACGCTCCCGTCGGCATGCTTGTGCACGATCATCAGGTTCTGAACGGCGAACTCCGGTCCGACGGGAACGACCATCCGCCCGCCGGGCTTCAGCTGGTCGACCAGCGGCTGGGGCACGTAGGGAGCGGCGGCCGTCACCATGATGGCGTCGAACGGCGCCGCCTCGGGCCAGCCGCGATAACCGTCGCCGATGCGGGCCGCGACGTTGGGATAGTCGCGTTCCAGAACGGAGGCGGCCTGCCGCCCCAGATCGGGCACGATCTCGATCGTATGGACCCGTGCCACCAGCCGTGCCAGCACGGCGGCCTGGTAGCCGGAGCCGGTGCCGACCTCCAGAACCGACTGGTCGGGCTGCGGCTGCATCAGGCTGGTCATCAGCGCGACGATGTAGGGCTGCGAGATGGTCTGGCCCAGGCCGATCGGCAGCGGGCGGTCCTCATAGGCGTGCTCGCGGTGCGTCTCGGGCACGAAGTGATGCCGCGGGACTTCGCGCATGACGTCGAGCACGCGCGGGTCGAGCGGCAGTGCACCGGCGCGCCCGGGGCTGTCCGCATAGGCCCGGATGGCTTCCACCATCGCCGCCCGCCTGTCGGCAAAAGGGTCCGCCGCAGCGCCACCGGCGCTCGCCAGCGGCACCAGGCCCGCGAGAATCCCCCCGAGCAGACGGCCGATTCCTCTTTTCGTCATGCCTTCGCTCCTCGACGCGGTGCGGCCGCGGCCGGCCCCCGCGGGTGCTCGTTACGCACATATTCACGAGGCGCCGTACATCCAGCCCGAGATGCACCGACTGCCGCCCGGCGCGACGGGTACAACCATCCAGAGTTGATCCGGGTCACATCTGCACCATCCGGCAGCGGCTATTCTCGAAAGACGTCCCGCTCGGTGGAAACGGACGTGCACCACGGCGTTGACAGCGCAGCGCGCCTTTGCCGCTCGGCGCCGGCCGGGCGATGGAACAACGGGAGACACGCATGTCCGCCACCGTCCGCACCCTTGCCCTTCCCGGCGGCGAAGCCGTGCCGGTGCTCGGCCAGGGCACGTGGGGAATGGGCGAGAATCCGCGCCGGCGCAGGACGGAAGCGGACGCGCTGCGGCTCGGCATCGATCTCGGCATGACGCTGATCGACACGGCGGAGATGTATGCCGACGGCGGCGCCGAAGAAGTGGCGGGCCAGGCCATCGCCGGCCGGCGCGACGCGGTGTTCCTGGTCGACAAGGTCCTGCCCTCCAACGCCAGCCGGCGGGGCACGGTCGCCGCCTGCGAACGCAGCCTGAAACGGCTCGGCACCGACCGGATCGACCTCTACCTGCTGCATTGGCGCGGCGGGCCGGCGCTGGCCGAGACGTTGGAGGCGTTCGAGGTGCTGCGCCGGGCCGGCAAGATCCGCCACTGGGGCGTCAGCAATTTCGACATGGACGACATGGAGGAGTTGACGGAACTGCCCGGCGGGTGCGCCGTCGCCACCAACCAGGTTCTCTACAACCTCTCGCGGCGGGGGATCGAGTGGGACCTGCTGCGCTGGTCGCGCTGTCGGCGCGTCCCGGTCATGGCCTACTCCCCGATCGAGCAGGGCCGCATCCTGCGCGACCCCGTCCTGCGCGCGGTGGCCGCGCGCCACGACGCGACGCCGGCGCGGGTGGCACTCGCCTGGCTGCTCGGCCGGGAGGGGGTGCTGGTCATCCCGAAGGCATCCGACCCCGCCCATGTCCGCGACAACCGGGCCGCGCTCGACGTCCGCCTGACCGAACGGGACCTGATCGAGCTGGACGCCGCCTTCCCCGCCCCGACGCGCAAGCAGCCGCTGGCGATCCTCTGATCGAGACGCGTCAGCCGCCGCGCAGATGGCAGGCGAGCCAGCGGCCGTTCGGCAGGCGGCGCAGCGGCGGATCCTCGGCGGCGCACAGCGGCAGTTCGCGGATCGGGCAGCGTGTGTGGAAGTGGCACCCGGTCGGCCGGTGGATCGGGCTCGGCACGTCGCCCTGCAGGCGGATGCGTTCGCGCTTCACCTCGGGATCGGGGATCGGCACCGCCGAGAGCAGTGCCTCCGTATAGGGGTGGAGCGGTTCGGTATAGATGTCGCGCGCCGTCGCGATCTCCACGATGCGGCCTAGATACATGACCGCGACGCGGCGGCTGATGTGCTCGACCACGGACAGGTCGTGGGCGATGAAGATGTAGGTCAGGTCGAACTGCTGCTGCAGGTCCTCCAGCAGGTTGATCACCTGCGCCTGTATCGAGACGTCGAGGGCCGAGACCGGCTCGTCGCAGACGATGAGCTTGGGCGACACGGCGAGCGCCCGGGCGATGCCGATGCGCTGACGCTGGCCGCCGGAGAACTCGTGCGGATAGCGGCTCATATAGTCGGGATTGAGGCCGACCGTCTCCAGCAGTCCGGCAACCCGCTCCTCCAGTTCCCGGCGGTTCCTGGTCAGCTTATGGATGATCAGGGCCTCGCCGATGATCGCCCCCACGGTCATGCGCGGATTGAGCGACGCGTAGGGGTCCTGGAAGATGATCTGCATGTCGCGGCAGAGGGCGCGCAACGCCTCGCCCCGCAGGCCGGTGACGTCGCGCCCCTCGAACCAGAGTTCGCCGGAGGTCGGCTCGATCAGCCGCAGGATGCAGCGCCCGGTGGTCGACTTGCCGCAGCCGGACTCCCCCACCAGACCCAGCGTCTCCCCCTTCTCCAGATCGAAGCTGACGCCGTCGACCGCGTGCACATGGTCCGCGCTCCGGCGGAGCAGGCCGCGCTTCATGGCAAAGGTCTTGACGAGATTGCGTACGCGCAGGAGGGGCTCTCCGGCCGCCGGGGCCGTACCGTCGTCCGAATGCGGGCCGGCCGCCATGTCGATCTCCCCCCTCACAGCACGCACGCGACCCGATGCCCCGGCGCCACCTCGCGCAGCGGCGGCTGGGCCGAGCGGCACACCTCGCTCGCATGGCGGCAGCGCGCCGCGAAGCGGCAGCCCTGGGGCGGGTTCAGCAGGCTCGGGACCACGCCGGGTATCGCCTCCAGCCGCGTCTTGCGGATGGCCGCGGTGTCGATGCGCGGAATGGAGCGGATCAAGCCCTGGGTGTAGGGATGGCGCGGGTTGCGGAAAAGTTCGCGCACCGGCGCCTCCTCGACCACCTTGCCCGCATACATGACCACCACCCGCTGCGCCACCTCGGCGACGACGCCCATGGCGTGGGTGATCAGCATGACCGCCATGCCGAGCCTGTCCTTCATTTCGGCCAGCAGGTCCAGGATCTGCGCCTGGATGGTGACGTCGAGCGCGGTGGTCGGCTCGTCCGCGATCAGCAGCTTGGGGCTGCAGGCGAGCGCCATGGCGATCATGACCCGCTGGCGCATACCGCCCGAGAACTGGTGGGGATAGTCGCGCACGCGCCGTTCCGGGTTCGGGATGTGGACGAGGCGCAGCATCTCCACCGTCCTGTCCATGGCGCCGCGGCGGCCGAGGCCTTCGTGCAGGCGGATCGACTCCGCGATCTGCTCGCCGACCGTGTAGACGGGATTCAGCGAGGTCATCGGCTCCTGGAAGACGATCCCGATCTCCTTCGCCCGTATGGACCGCATCTCCCGCATCGAGAGCGGAACGAGGTCCCGCCCCTGCCAGAGAATTCGACCCTCGACGATCCGGCCGGGCGGCATCGGGATCAGCTTCAGCACCGTCATCGCGGTGACGGTCTTGCCGCAGCCGGACTCGCCGACGACGCAGACCGTCTCACCGCGTCCGATGGCGATGTCCACGCCGTCGACCGCCTGGACCATGCCGTCGTCGGTGGAGAAGTGCGTCTTCAGGCCCTGGATGTCGAGAAGCGGCTCCGCCATCACAGCACCCGGCGCGGGTCGAGGGCGTCGCGCAGGCCGTCGCCGATGAAGTTGATCGTCAGCACGGTGAGGAAGATGGCGCCGCCCGCGAACAGCGCCCAGTGCGGCGCGAAGTCGAGATAGTCCTTCGCGTCGTAGAGCAGCCGGCCCCAGGTCGGGATGTCGGGCGGGAATCCAAGCCCGAGGAAGGAAAGGGTGGACTCCGCGATGATCGCGGCCGCCACGTCGATCGTCCCCGCCACGATCACCGGCCCCAGCGAGTTGGGCAGGATGTGGCGCACCACCATGCGGCTCTTCGAGGCGCCCAGCGCCCGCGCCGCCTCGACGAATTCCTTCTCGCGCAGGGAGAAGAACTGTGCCCGCACGAGGCGGGCGACGGGCATCCAGCGGAAGCCGCCGATGACGATGACGATCAGGATGAAGACGCCCGCCTCCGGCCCCACGACGTCCTTGAGGGAGTCGCGGAACAGGTAGATGACGATCAGCAGCAGCGGCAGCTGCGGCAGCGACAGGAACAGGTCGGTCAGCCACATCAGCCCCGCGTCGATGCTGCCGCGCGAGATGCCGGCGATGGCGCCGATGACGGTGCCGACGACGATCGCGACCACCATGGCGGCGAGCCCGACGGCGAGCGAGATGCGCCCGCCATACAGCATGCGCGCCAGCAGGTCCTGCCCCAGATCGTCGGTGCCGAGGGGATGGCGCCAGGACGGCCCCTCCAGACGCGCGGTGAAGTCGATCTCGTTGATCGGGACGGTCCAGATCATCGGCCCGAACAGGACCGCGAGAATCAGGAAGCCGAGGATGAAGGCGCTCGCGACCGCCAGCTTGTGCCGGCGGAATCGGCGCCAAGCCTCCAGGCCCGGCGAGACGCGCCGCCGCCGCACGGAACCGGCCGGGCCGGCTTCAGCGATAGGAGATGCGCGGGTCGAGCCAGCCATAGAGGATGTCCGCGAGCAGGTTGAACAGGATGACGAGAACGGCGAGGACGAAGGTCACCGCCATGATCACCGGCGTGTCGTTGGCCAGGATCGCGCTGATCAGGAGCGACCCGATGCCCGGCACGCGGAATATCTGCTCCGTCACGATGGCGCCGCCGAAGACGGCCGGCATCTGCAGCGCCACCAGAGTTACGACCGGGATGAGGGCGTTGCGGACCACGTGCTTGTTGATCACGACCCGTTCGGACAGCCCCTTCGAGCGCGCCGTCGTCACATAGTCGAGCCGGATCACGTCGAGCACGGCGGAGCGCACGAAGCGCGTCCAGGTCGCACCCTGGAACAGGCCGAGGACCGCGACCGGCATGATCGTCTGGCGCACATGCTCCCAGAACCACTGCCAGCCGGTGGCGCGTATGTCGGCCCGGTAGACGAAGGGCAGCCAGTCGAGATGGATGCTGAAGACCAGGATGAAGAGGATGCCGGTGAAGAAGGTCGGGAGCGAGAAGCCGATGAAGGCCAGCGTGTTGGCGACCTGGTCGAAGATCGAATAGGGCTGGGTGGCCGAGATGACGCCGACCGGCAGCGCGATCATCAGCGCCAGGACCTGGGAAGCGCCCAGCACGACCAGGGTCGTCGGCAGACGCTGCATGATGAGCTGGTCGACGTCGACGCGGCTGACGAAGGAATAGCCCCACTCGCCCTGCAGCATGGCGGCGAGCCAGCGCAGATAGCGGACCGGGACCGGGTCGTCCAGGCCGAACCTCTCGCGCAGGGCCGCGCGCACCTCGGGTGGCACGCTCGGGTTGGTCGCCAGTTCCTCGAACGGGTCACCCGGCGCGAGCGCCAGGATGGTGAAGAGGATGACGCTGATGCCGAGTAGGCTCGGGATCGCGATCAGCAGGCGCCTGAGAAGATACTGACTCACGTCCTGTCGGAACTCCGCTGCGTAGCGATCCGGGCGGCGTCGAGGCGGGTTCGCACCGGCGGGGGAGCGTCCGCCGTTCGCGAACGCTCCCCCGCCTCAATGCGGCCTCACGCGTCCCGGTACCAGTCGCGCAGGTTCCAGAAGGTGTTGTCCCAGCCGCTGAGCGAAACGTGCAGCTGGTTGGAGGAGGCGCTGACCAGGGGCCGCGCGACTAGCGGAATCACCGCCTGGTTCTTCACGACGAGATCGTTCATCGCGATGAACATCGCCGCCCGTTTCACCGGGTCGAGTTCGGACTGGGCGTCGTCGTAGAGCTTGTCGTACTCGTCGTTGCGCCAGCGGGTGATGTTGCGGCCCTGCCACTTGTTGTCCCGGGTGGCGATCTCGCGGGAGGTGAACTGGTTCATGAACAATGCCGGATCGGCCTGCGGCATCGTCGTGTTGTACATCTGGATGTCGGCGTAGAACTTCGTATAGGTGTCCGGATTGCCGACGTCGGACGAGAAGAACACCGAGGCGGTGACGGACTTGATCTCGATGTCGATGCCGGCACGCTGGCAGGCCTGCTTGACGACGGCCTGCGTCTTCTGCCTCGGCGCGTTGATGGAGCTCTGAAAGACGAAGCGGAGCTTCTTGCCGTCCTTCTCGCGGATGCCGTCGCCGCCCCGCGTCCAGCCGCCATCGTCGAGGAGCTTGTTCGCCTTCTCGATGTCGAACGCCCAACTGGTGTTGGGCGAGCGGAACCGCTCCGGATTGTTCAGGAAGTTCGCCGTCGCCACACCGGTCCGCCCGTAGATGTGCTTCTCCACCGACCCGCGGTCGATGAGCAGCGCGAGCGCCTCGCGCACCGCCGGATCGACCAGCGTCGGGTGCGTCGTCTTGATGCTGGAACGCTCGCCGTCGACCTCGGTCCAGGGATCCGTATTGTTCAGCTGGATGTGCTCGATCGCTCCGCCCGGCACGATGTTGACCTTGCCGCGGCCGCCGGCCTCCAGGCGGGTGAGGATTTCGTCCTCGACCTGCATGTTCCAGCCATAGTCATACTCGCCGGTCTGCAGCACGGCACGGGCCGCAGACACCGCGTCGCCGCCGCCCTTGATCTCGATCGTGTCGAAATGGGGCCGGTTCTCCAGGTGATAGTCGGGGTTCAGTTCGCCGGTCACGAGGTCGCCCGGCGAGAAGCTGACGAACTTATAGGGCCCCGTGCCGACCGGCTTCAGGTTGGCCGGTGCGTCGCGCGACTTCTCGCCCTTGTAGTCGGCGAAGAGATGCTTCGGGATCAGCATGCCGCGGGCGCCGACGAACGCGTCGGCCCAGAAGGGCGTCGGCTTCTGGAACCGCACGCGCACGGCGTGATCGTCGACCTTCTCCACCTCCACGTCGCGATAGCTGCCGATGGTGACCGAGGCGGTCGCGGGGTCGGTCGCGTATTCCCAGTTGAAGACGACGTCGTCGGCCGTGAAAGGCGCGCCGTCGTGCCACTTCACGCCCTGCTTCAGCTTCCAGACGACCCACATGCCTTCCGGATCGAGCCCGCCATTGTCGAGGCTGGGAATCTCGGCCGCCAGCATCGGCATCAGGTTGCCGTCCGCATCCCAGCCCGCCAGCGGCTCGTAGAACACGCGCGAAGCGTCCTGGTCCTTGGTCCCCACCGCGAAGTGCGGGTTGAGCAGCGTTGCACCCTGCCAGTAGAGGATCCGCAAGGCACCGCCGCCACCCCGCTTGGTCGGCGCGTAGGCCGAAGCGGCCTGCGCCGGTGCGATCCCCGCATGCATCAGCATCTGGGCGGCGAGCGGCGCGGTGAGCCCCAGATAGACCATGCGTCGTACGAATGCCCGGCGCGACAGGCTGCCGGTCTTCACCTCGGAGATCGTTCGTCGGAGTTCGTCTTCAGTCATGGGGCTCCCCTCCAGCCAGGACGTCGCAGGTTAACGGCCCCTCGTGATCTATCGGACCGCCTGCCGCGACAAGTCGACGGAAATCGTAAACCACGCCGAAGCGCATTAGCACGTCTTTTCGCCGGCACCGGCAAAGAAGATGACGGCCTTCGTCTAGCGCGCGGGAGCCATTCGCCAGGCGCCGCCGTCGTCCGCACTGCTCCCGTAGCCCCACCGGCCGGCGAGGCCGGATCCATCCGGGCGGAGCGTGCCGCGGCCGGAGTCGTCGCCCGTCCGCCAGGAGAAGAACAGGACGTTTTCCGCGACGACCCCGTCGATCTCACCGATCCCGGCCCCGATGCTGAAGAGACCGGAGACGCGGCGGCCGTCGCGCCGCAGGACGACCTGCACGGGAAAGGTTTCGCTCTCGATCTCGACCGTTCCGGCGAACGTGCCGGCGAAGGCGACCGCGTTAGCGTCCGGGCCGGCCGGCCGGCCGACGAACTCGCCGTGGCGCCGCGGCGCGAGACCGGCAAGCGTCGCGCGCCGCGAGGTCTGCGCGACCAGACGCTGCAGGTCGGGATCCGACAGCGTTTCGGCGACCATTCCGATCTGGTCGGCGACGAAGAGCACGCTGCGATGTCCGGCCTCGCGATCGGAATACTCGAACGCGAAGTCACGGGCGTGGCGACGAAGGTGGTCGGCGATGGCGCGCATGCGGTCGGGCGTCACCGGATGGGTGGCCCGATCGAGTGCCGCGCGCCAAGCTGCGTCGTCGGTGAAGTCGCCGCGGTTCGGTCCCGCATAGGCCATGAGCTGAAAGACGAGAAACATGCCCGTCGGCTGCGCCGGCAGGCGGCGCATGACGTCGAGCGCGAACCGGTCGGCCTCCTCCTCGTTCGCCCGCGCGTCCGCGCGCTGGATCAGGGGGCCATAGCCGGGATGGCCGTGCAGCACGTGACCCATCTCGTGCAGCAGGATGAACACCACCGCCGACTTGAAGATCTTCTGTGCGAGATCGTCGACCGCGGGGTCGGACAGGGCATCGTCTGGAATCCGCAGCGCCGAAAGCGGTGCCGGCCAGTGCCCGAAATCGCTCTCGCGCCCGTATTTCAGCATGCCGACATACTCCGGCACGGTCTCGGGCGAATAGCCGTTGCGGTTGAGCCATGCGAAGGCGACGGACACGTCGTCCAGGAACTTCAGCGACATCGCCGGCAGGACGACGGTCCCGGAGGCGAGAGCGTAGAAATCCAGCGGATGACCGGATGCGGCGCGTAGCGGGATCTCGATGCGGAGGTGCCGCAGGCCCCGCCGCTCCTCGGGCGTCAGCGCGGGGCGCAGCACCTCCTCCAGGTTCGACAGGATGCCGGGCCGGTAGCGCTCCGCCCACTGCGCCAGTTCCGCGTCGTCGTAGAGCGAGGCGTAGCCTCGGGCGGTCGCGTCCGCCGCGAGCCAGAGCCAGGCGAGGAGCACCGTCCCCACGACCACGGCGGCACGGCGGAGGCGCGGCCGTCGCCCTTCCGTCCGGTGCGTCATGGCGGACCCCCGGCACGATAGGCCGCCACCCCCCGGGCGATCGCGGGCGGAACCGGGTCCGGCTCCCCTTCCGCAAGCCAGCGGCGAAAGGCGGGCAGCGGCCCCCAGTCTGCCTCCACCCATACCGAGGCGAGGAGTTCCGCGCGCGCCGTCCTGAGGGCGCGCTCGATGTCGCCGCGCAGGAAGGGATCCACACCGGGGTCGAGTGCCGCTTCGGCGGCGCCCAGGCGCTCGACCGTGACGGCGACGGCCGTCACGCGCGCGGGATCGGGCCGATCTGGCACGGAGGGCGCCGTGGCGCCGATTCCGCTGTAGCTGAAGGGGGAGGCCGCCGCCGCGCCGTCCGGCAAGCGCTGCGGCGCGGAGAGCGAAATACCGTAGTGGAGGGCGAGGCCGAGTATGACGGCGCCGAACAGGGTG
Organism: Alphaproteobacteria bacterium; assembly: GCA_046296375.1. Taxonomy (GTDB): domain Bacteria; phylum Pseudomonadota; class Alphaproteobacteria; order JAJUGE01; family JAJUGE01; genus Constrictibacter. The sequence continues at coordinate 20,689 of JBKBLL010000010.1, forward strand.
AAGAACACGCCGGGCCCGACCCGCGACACATGGATGGACACGCCGCCCGGCAGGTCGAGCTTGCCGCTGCCGCGCTCCCGGCTCGGCATGGCGAGGAACAGCCGGTAGCCGCACCAGATGGCGAGGCACGCGCCGCCCACGACGACCAGCCGTTCGATCGACCGCATGACGATCGTCACGACCACCGGGTCCATGCCGCCCTCCCCCGAATGCCAGACGCGGAACAGGGTGCAGCGCCCGCGGTCGTCGAACAAGTGACGCAGGCCACGGCACCAGGGTCGGGCGGGCAGGCGTGGGTGCCGCCGGCCCGGGGATGGAGTATGGATCGGGTGCCGGCCCGATCCAACCGGAGGCCGCAGACCCGGAGGAAACGTCCCGTGAGCCAGATCGCCGAACCGCAGCCGCGACACCGTGCATCGGTCCTCGATTCCGAGATCGCCTATGTCGATACCGGAAGCGGCCGCCCGGTCGTCTTCCTGCACGGCAACCCGACCTCGTCCTATCTGTGGCGCAACGTGATCCCGAGGGTCGCCGGCGCGGCGCGGTGCCTGGCGCCGGACCTGATCGGCATGGGCGCCTCCGGTCCTTCGCGGCGCGGCTATGCCTTCGCGGACCATGCGGCCTATCTCGATGCCTGGTTCGCGGCGCTCGGCCTGGACGGGGTCGTGCTGGTCGGCCACGACTGGGGCGGCGCCCTGGGCTTCGACTGGGCCAGACGCCATCCGGACCGCGTCGCCGGCGTCGTCTACATGGAGACGATCGTGCGGCCGCTGACCTGGGACGAATGGCCGGAAAACGCGCGCGCCGTCTTCCAGGGCATGCGTTCCCCGGCGGGCGAGACGATGATCCTGGACAAGAACGTGTTCGTGGAGCGGATCCTTCCCGCCAGCATCCTGCGCACGCTGGCGGCGGAGGAGATGGAGGCCTATCGCGCGCCGTTCCGCGAGGCGGGCGAAACGCGGCGGCCGACCCTGACCTGGCCGCGCCAGATCCCGATCGACGGCGAGCCGCCGGAGGTGGTGGCGGCGGCCGAGGCCTATGCCGCCTTCATGGCGACCTCGCCCATGCCAAAGCTGTTCGTTAACGCCGCGCCCGGCTCGATCCTGGTCGGCGCGCAGCGCGACTTCTGCCGCGGTTGGCCGAACCAGCGCGAGGTCACCGTGGCGGGCTCCCACTTCATCCAGGAGGATTCCCCGGCCGAGATCGGCGACGCGATCGCCGCCTTCGTCGCGACGATCCGCGACTGACCGGACCGGGTCGGCAAACGGCCCCGCGTGGGGAGCGCGGGGCCGAATGGCGGGAACGGACGCCCGCGGCGACCGCGGGAGGCGGCCGCCGGAAAGCTTAGCCGTTGCAGGTTACCGCGCCGCGTCGGTCCGGTGACGATTCGGCCGCCGCGGACGGCCGATCAGGAGGCGGTGCCCATGCGCCGTTCGGGCGGGGCGGCGAACGCGTCCCGCTCGGCTTCCAGGGCGGCAATGCGCGCGTTCAGCACTTCGACGCGCTTCAGCACCGTCTCCAGCGCGCAGGCGAGCGGATCCTCCACCCCCTCGCACGGCATCCCATATGCCTCGAACACGCTCTGCCGCGCTCCCGATCCGTCGCGGCGCGATGCGATCTGCGCCGGAATGCCGACCACGGTAACGCCGGGAGGAACGGCCTGGAGCACGACGGAGTTGGCCCCGACGCGGGCGCCCTTGCCGACGGTGAACGGCCCCAGGATCTGTGCCCCGGACCCGACGATCACCCCGTCTTCCAGCGTCGGATGACGCTTGCCCTTCTCCAGCGACGTGCCGCCGAGCGTGACTCCCTGATAGAGGGTGACGTCGTTGCCCAGTTCCGCCGTCTCGCCGATGACGACCCCCATGCCGTGGTCGATGAACAGGCGCTCGCCGATCCTGGCGCCGGGATGAATTTCGATGCCGGTGAAGACGCGGCCGAGATGGGAGACGAACCGGCCGAGCAGATGCCAGCCGCGCCGCCAGGCCGCATTCGAGACCCGGTGGAAGACCAGCGCATGGAAGCCCGGATAGCAGAGCACCACCTCGAGCCGCGATCGCAGAGCCGGATCACGGGCGACGTAGGAGTCGATCTCTGCGCGGAGACTCTTGAACATGTCGGCGACCTCTGTCGGCCACTTCGCTGAAGGACGCCCGATCACACTGCGCCATGTCGTGTGCCGTGGCAACGACGCGCTGCGCCGCGCGGAGTCCCGCGTTGTGTCCCGGCGCCATCCGTGATAGCGAAACCGCCATCCGCAAACGAGGCTAGCATGGCTGACACCGGCGACACGAACCAGGGCGCGCAACCGCAGGCCGGCCAGGGACCAGGCCAGGGACAGAATCCCGACCTGCCGCCGCTGTCGGTCAACGTGCAGTATGTGAAGGACCTGTCCTTCGAGAATCCGCACGCACCGCAGGCCTTCGGCGAACTCAACCCGCCGCCCGAGATCGCCGTCGACATCAACGTCGAGGTGCACGGTCTGCAGCCGCGCGTCGTCGAGGTTGTGCTGAACATCCGGGTCCGCGCCCAGCGCGAGGAGCAGGTGTTCTTCATGGTCGAACTGTCCTATGCGGGCATCTGCGTCATCGGCAACGTGCCCGAGCAGCACGTCCAGCCGCTGGTGACGATCGAAGGGCCGCGCCTGCTGTTCCCCTTCGCCCGCCAGATCATCGCCGACGCGGTGCGCAACGGCGGGTTCCCGCCGCTGCTGATCAATCCGATCGACTTCGGGCGCCTCTATCAGCAGAACATGATGGCGCAGCAGCAGGCCGAACAGCCGTCACAGCCGGTGAACTGACCCCAGGACCGACGCCGCGCTCAGAATCGTTCGGCCCACGGCCGCAGGTCGATCTCCTGCGCCCAGGCGCTGCGGTGCTGGCGGTGCAGGTGCCAGTAGGTTTCGGCGATGGCATCGGGGTCCAGGCGCAGATCGTCCGGCTCCTCGCCCGCCGCGCGCCGATGCGGCAGGATGCCGCCGTCGACGATGACGTGGGCGACATGGATGCCCTGCGGCCCGAGTTCCCGCGCCATCGACTGGGCAAGGCCACGCAGCCCGAACTTGCCGATCGCGAAGCCGGCAGAGCCGGCATAGCCCTTCACGGAAGCGGTGGCGCCCGTGAACAGGATCGTGCCGCGTCCCCGCGGCAGCATGGCCCGCGCCGCCTCCCGCCCGACGATGAAGCCGCCCAGGCAGGCGCCGCGCCAGGCCGCCTCCAGTTCGGCGACGCCGATGTCGATCAGCGGCTTGCGCACGCGGCCACTGGCGTTGAAGACGACGAGGTCCGGCTCGCCCAGATCGCGCCGCACCGCCGCGAACAGCGCCGCGACGTCGGCCTCGCGCGTCGCGTCGCAGGCATAGGCCGCGGCGCCGGTCTCCGCGGCGAGAGGCTCGACCCGTTCGCGGCGCCGCGCCGCCAGCGCCACCGTCATGCCGGCCGCGGCGAACCGCCGGCCGAGCGCCGCGCCAAGCCCGGGACCGACGCCGACCACGATCGCGGTACCGCCATCTTCGGCCATCTGTCGCCTCCTGCCCTTTTCCCGTCCAGGATCGCTGCGACCGGCCGGCCGCGCAACCGCCACCAACCTACCGCCAGGCCCAGACCGGCTGTTCCAGATGCGCGACGCGTACGGTGCGGCCGCGCAGGGCCACCTCGCGAAATTGGTAGAGCAGGGCCGCGGTCGGGGCATGCACCCGGGTGTCGCCGATCAGCAGCCGCACGACCGGCCGGTCGCTCTCGGCGAGAGTCTCGAACTCCGGCGATCCCGGCCGGTCGAGTTCGTCGAAGCCGATGCGGTGGACCGAGGCCACCTCGGCGGGATTGGGGCGCAGTTGCGGCGCAGCACCCGCCCAGGCGACGACCGGCGTGATCGCATAGCCGGAGCGCGTGGGGTAGTCGTCCAGCACGGCGAGCACGTCCGCGCCGCCCAGCCGCAGCCCCAGTTCCTCGTCGAGTTCGCGCAACGCCGCCTCGACCGGCGTCTCGCCGGGGTCGATGCGTCCGCCGGGCAGGGCCCACTGGCCGGCGTGGGCGCGCAGGCCGCCCGAGCGACGCGTCAGCAGGAATGCCGGCCCGGCGGCCTCCACCGTCACCGCGATGGCGACCGCCGCCGCCTTCAGCGCGTGCGGTACCGTCTCGCACCGCTCGAACCCTGCGAGCCGGGCGGCGATGGCGGCCCGCAAGGCCCCCGCTTCGTCGTGCCCGACTGCGTTCCGACTGTCCTCGATCATGCGCCGAGCCTAGCAGGCTCCGGCTCCACCGTCAGTTCCCCACCGCGCCAGACCCGCCGCAGCGCGAGATTGGCGCCGAGGCTGGCCAGCGAGAGCAGCGTCATGACGAGGAAGGCGCCCGCCGCCAGCGTCTCGTAGAGCAGGCCGGACGCCATGGTGGTCAGGCCGACGGCCACGCCCATGCTGATCGAGGCGTAGAGCGCCTGCGCGGTCGCCGAAAGACGCACCGGCACCGCCTGCTGGATGAAGGCCATCGCCCCCAGATGCATGGCACCGAAGGTGAAGGCGTGCAGCGACTGAAAGAAGAGCAGCGCCAGCGGGTCGCTCGTGAAGGCGAGGCCGGTCCAGCGCACCACCCCGGCGCCCGCGCCGAGCGCCATCATGCCGGCGATTCCGAGCCGGCCGAGCAGGTGCCGGCCGTAGGCGAACACGACGATCTCCGCGATCACGCCGATCGCCCAGAGCAGGCCGATCACGCCTTCGGATATGCCGGCGGCGCGCCAATGGATGGTCGCGAAGGCGTTGAGCACGGCGTGGCTCGCCATATTGAGGCCGCCGCAGAGCACGAAGAACAGGAAAGGCGTGGTCCGCAGCAGCGCCGCGACGGGGCGCGAGCCGCGTCGGGCCGGCGGTGTCGGCCGGTTCGGCAGCAGGGCCGTGGCGACGAACACGCCGAACAGGCAGGCGACGATCGTCCAGATGATCAGTCCCTCGCCCGCCCCGGCCAGCATGGCGCCGATCGCCACCGAGGTGACGATGAACGCGACCGAGCCCCAGAGTCGCATACGGCCATAGTCGAGGCCGCGCTCGCGCGCCGTCAGCAGGATGAGGTTGTCGCCGAGCGGCATCACGGGCGCCTGGATCGCCGTATGCAGCACCGCGACCGCGAGCACGGCCCAGAAGCCGAAGGCGAACGGGAAGAACAGACCCGTCAGCGCACCGCCGAGGGCCAGAACGGTGACCACCCGCTTGCGCTGGCCCAGCCTGTCGGCGAAGCCCGCCGCGACCGGGTTGGACACGACCCTGACCCACATGATCGCGGCCATGACGAGCCCGATCTCGGTCGCGTCGAGGCCACGCGACTGCAGCCAGACCGGGAAGTAGGGCTGCACGATGCCGACCATGCCGAACAGCATGGCGTAGTAGAGGGAGATGCGGACGGCGACCGTCCGGTCGCCGCCGGGGACCGGTGCCGCCGGCGGCCCGGCCTCAGCCGGGTTCGAGGAAGCCACGGACGGCCGCCAGGAAGGCTTCGGGTTTCTCGAAATGCACCCAGTGGCCGGCCTCGGGAACAGTCACGTGGCCGAGGTGGGGGAAGAGGCTGCGGAAAGTCGCCATGTCCCGGGGCCGGACATAGCCCGACGCGCCCCCGTCGATCAGCAGAACCGGGCCGTCATAGCGGGTTCCCGCGGGCAGGGTCGGCCAGTCGATGAGATCGGCCATGCCCGTGTCGATGGCATCGAGGTTGAGGCGCCAGCGCAGCTTTCCGTCGGGGCCGGTCACCAGGTTCTGGGCGAGGAAGGCCCGGACGGTACGATCGGGCACGTCCGCCGCGAGCGCCCGCTCGGCCTCGCCGCGACGGGCCAGGGCGGAGAGGTCGAGACGCTTCAGCGTTTCCGCATAGACCAGCACCCCGGGCTGCGAGTAGGCGACGGGTGCGATATCGACCACGACCAGGCGCTCGACCAGCCGGCCGGCCGTGAGCGCCAGCATCATCGCCGCCTTGCCGCCCATGCTGTGGCCCATCACGGCCGCCGGACCATAGCCCAGCCGATCGATCAGGGCGCCGACATCCTCCGCCATGCTGCGATAGTCCATCCCATCGGCCCAGGGCGAATCCCCGTGGTTGCGCAGGTCGACGGTGACGACGCGGCGACGCTCCGCCAGGCGCCTGGCCATGGTCGACCAGTTCCGCCCCGCCCCGTACAGCCCGTGCAGGACGAGGAGCGGCGGCAGGTCGGTCTGCGGACCGGTCTCGACGTAGGCAAGGTCGACCGACATGCGGAAACTCCAGCGGGGCGGATCGGCGGCGCCCCCGAATAGTCCAATCCGCGCGCCCCGTCGCGGGGTTTCGTGCGGTCGCTCAGCCGTCCGGCGCGTCGGTGTCGATCACCGCACGCGCGGTGGCCAGATCGAAGCCGGCCCGGGCGAGCGCCGCCAGATCACGGTCGCGCCGGCCGGCCCGCGCCGTGCCGTCGCGCCAGGGGCCCAGCCGCCGCCGCCGGGCGAGCGCACGCGCCGCCGCCAGTTCGGCCGAGGCCGCATCCTCCTCGCCCGCCAGCACGGCAGCGGCGAGTTCGCCGCCTACCCCCTTCTCGCCCATCTTCGCCCGCACCATGCGCCGCGACGCCCCCCTGCGGCGCAGGCCGCGCGCCAGCCCCTCGGCATAGGCCGCGTCGTCCAGAAGGCCCGCCGCGGTCAGCCGCGCCAGCACCGCCTCCACGAGAGGTGCCGCCTCGGCCGGATCGGTTCCGGCGAGGCGGGCCGACCGGTCGACCCGCCGCTGCAGCACCCGCCGCAGGTTGGCACTCGACGTTGCATAGCGGGCCAGATGGCGCAGGGCCGCCGCGTGCAGGCGCTCCGGCGTGATGGGTCCGGGAGACGGGCGTCGGCGGGACGCTGCGAGTTCGCTCATGGGGCAACCCTAGCGTCGGCCCCGGCAGGCGCGCTACCCTCTCGCTTCCCTTCGAGGAGACGAACGATGGCGGATCGCGACAGCGTGAAGGTACTCGGCCTTTCGGGCAGCCTGCGCAAAGGCTCCTACAACAGCGCGGCGCTGCGCGCGGCCGCGGCGCTGGCGCCGGACGGCATGACGGTCGAGATCTTCGACCGGGTCGGCGAACTGCCGCTCTACGACGAGGACGTGCGCCAGCAGAGCTTTCCGCCCGCCGCCGAGGCGCTGCTGCGCGCAGATCCGTGCGGCCGACGCGCTCCTGTTCGCGACGCCGGAGTACAACTACTCCGTTTCGGGCGTGCTGAAGAACGCCATCGACTGGGCGTCGCGCCCTCCGGAGCAGCCCTTCCAGGGCAAGCCCATCGCGCTGCTGGGCGCCTCCGGCGGCGTGCTGGGTACGGCACGCGCGCAGTACCATCTGCGGCAGTGCTTCATTTTTCTCGACGGCCGTATCCTGAACCGGCCGGAGGTCTTCATCGGCCAGGCGCAGAACAAGTTCGACGCCGACGGCCGGCTGACCGACGAGGGCACTCGCAAGATCATGGGCGACATGCTGCAGGCGCTGGCCGACTGGACGCGCCTCCTGCGCCGGGGAGCGGCCAACCCGTGAGCGAGGCGCCGCCCGTCGACGAGGCGACCGCGTGGCGCGCGGTCGCCTCCCTCTATCACAGCTATTTCACCGGCCTCATCCTGACGGTCGCGAGCCGGCGGGGTGCCGTCGACGCGGGCGAATGGACGTTCCGCATCTTCCGCCACCAGCACCAGGAGAAATTCCTCCCGGGACTGGAGAAGCTGGGGCTGACCGGCCTGCCGCACGCGGTCGCCTGCGCCGGCTACCATTTCCTGTCGAACAGCGTCGGCGGCGTGCAAGTCGAATTCATGCGCGAGTCGGACACCAAGGCGTGGGTCCGCTTCGTACCGCCGCGCTGGGTCTATGAGGGGGCGGCGATCTGCGGCGTGCCGAGCGAGGTTTCGCGCGGCATGCTGCGCGGGTGGTACGCGCAGAACGGGGTCAGCCTGAAGAATCCGCGACTGGGCTTCGTCTGCACGGCCCAGACGACGGACGGGCAGTACGGCCTCGCCGGCTATTTCCGCGAGTACGACCGCGACCTGGCGCCCGAGGAGCGCCTGCGCTTCGCGCCGGGCGAGGAACCACCGCCGTTCGATCCCGACGCCGCCCTGCGCCTGCCGGAGGGAAGCTGGCCGCCCGAGCGTCTGGCGAAGGCCAGCCGCAACTATGCGATGGAGTATGTCCGCACCGCCCTGCCGCGGCTCGCCGAACTGTTCGGCCCGGCGGAGGCGACGCATCTGGGCAACGTGGCGGGCCGCCTGATCGGCCTCCAGCACTATCATGAGATCGCTGGGATCCTGGGGGTGGCGGACCGCTCGCCCCGCGGCTTCGCCGGGCTGATGGCGGCGCTGATCGTCGGACAGGGCGATCGGGCCGAGATCGAGGAAGGCCACGACGAAGTTCTGGTGCGCCAGATCGGCTGGCGGCTGACCGCCGGCCTCGGCGCCCTGTCGCCATCCGTGTTCGAGGGCTGGAACGGCCTGTGGCAGGGCATGCTCGACGTCCACGACCGCTTTCTGGTCGTCGAGGTGCTGCGGCGTCTGGACCATGGCGATCCCTGCTTCGAGTGGCGCATCCGCCGACGGCCGCGCCGCGGATAGCCGGACGCGACGCCCGGCAATGCGGATCCGGGGTATCGACTTCACGTCCGCGCCCACGCGGCGGACGCCGATCACCTGTGCCGACTGCCGGCTCGACGGGCCGACGCTTCGCCTGGAGGGGCTGCGCGCGATCCCGGACCCGGCTGCGTTCGCAGCGCTGCTGGCCGAACCGCCGCCCTGGGTCGCCGGCTTCGACTTTCCCTTCGGCCAGTCGCGCCGGTTCATCGAGGGCATCGGCTGGCCGACCGACTGGGAGGCCTGCGCGCGCCACGTCGGCGACTTGTCACGGCCGGCGTTCGTCGCGGCACTCGAGGCCTACAAGCGAGACCGGGCCGCCGGGGACAAGGAACACCGGCGCGAGACCGACCGGCTGACCGGCGCGATCAGCCCGCAGAAGCTCTACGGCGTGCCGGTCGGCCGCATGTATCATGCCGGCGCGGCCGCCCTCGCCGCAGCCGATCTCTGCGTGCTGCCGTGCCGGACGCGGCCGGTACCGCGCGTCGCTGTCGAGGCCTACCCCGCACTCGTTGCCCGCTTCCTGCTCGGGCGGACCAGCTACAAGTCCGGCAGCCGGTCCAAACCGGGCCTGGCACATAGCGCGGCGCGCCGCGCGATCCTGGACGGCCTGACCGGCGCGCGGTTCGCGGCCGCCTACGGCTTCACCGTCACCGTGCCGGCCGACGAGGCCGATCGTATGGTGGCCGACCCGACCGGGGACTGGCTCGACGCGCTCCTCTGCGCCGTGCAGGCGGCCTGGGCGGCCAGTCGCGGCGACTTCGGCGTTGTGGCCGGGTGCGATCCGCTGGAGGGCTGGATCGTCGATCCGTCGACGGCGGCACCGCTCGCCTGATCGGCCCGCCGCTCCGTCCGCCCGCCCTCAGGCCGGCAGCAGGGCGCCCAGGCGCTCGCCGCAGACCTCGCGAAGTTCGCGGTCGCTGCGGACGACCTCGATCCGCTCGCGCAGAAGATCGGCGGATTTGACGGCGACGGCGCGCGCGGCCGGCATTTCGCCGGCCCGACAGTGGACCTTCAGCAGGTTGATGACGATGGTCAGGCCGCGCGGGTCGATGGCGTGAGCCTCGAGCAGATCGTCCAGCGCTTCCTCCAGCCTGCCGAGGCGGAAGCGGGCATAGCCGCGGAACTCGAGCGCCCGGACGTTCCCGGGTGCGAGATCCAGCGCCTGGCTGTAGGCCGCCTCGGCCTCCTCGAACTTGAGCGCGCGGCGCAAAAATATACCGTTGCTGATCAGTTCGTTGACCCTGTTGGTCCGCCGCTGCTCCGCGATGAGCGCGAGATAGCGGGCCGGCACGTCGCTGGCTCCGGCGGTCGCGCTGCGCTTGAACTGAGCCTCCGCACCGTCGAGATCGCCTTGACTGAACAGGACCACGCCCAGATTGTTGGCGATGCGCACGGACAGGTCGGTATCGCCCTGCCCCTCGGCATGCCGCGCCGCCTCCTCCAGATGCGCCTGGGCGCTTTTCGCGTCGCCGGCATTGAACAGTGTCCAGCCCAGAGCATTTTCGACGCGCGCCCGCTCCGCCTCCGGTGCCGCGTCGCGCAACTGGCGCAGCTGCTCGGTCGCGGTACCATAGTCCCGCCGAAAGACGAGCGCGCGGGCCTCGTCCAGGCGCCGTTCGATCAGTTGCTGCGCCTCCGGGGCCCGCACGGACGCCGCGGACAGCGCCAGGACCGCGACCGCCGCCAGCCCGCAGCGGCCGATCGCTCGGGTTGCCGCGCGCATCAGAACCCGACCTCGAAGGACCGCTCCGTCCGTGCCACGACGGCGTTGAGCTGGTTGCGCAGGTTCTGCGCCTCCAGCGTTCGGTCCTTCAGTTCCTTGAGCACGGCGTCCAGGCGGACGGTGACGTTATGGTCGGAGCGCACGCGCAGGAGCGCGGTGCCGTTTCGGTCGAGCGTCACCTCCTGGTGCTGCAGCAGGATGCGCGGCACGGTCCCTTCCGAGGGGAAGACGACCAGCGCGATGCTGCTCTCGGGCCGGTAGACCAGGAGCGCGATCCCGCCCGCGAACAGGAGCGCCGAGAACATCATGAAGTAGCGCGTGTTCGCGAGCTGGCCCCGCACCAGATTGTGCCATTCGCGGAAGAACTCGATCGAGGAGAAGGACTCGACCGGCTTTTCCAACACCTTCGACTGGACGGTCGAGAGCAGCCGGTAGCCGACGAACAGCATCAGGAACGCGAAACCGGTCACGCCCGTGTTGAGAATGTCGACGATGTTGAAATCGCCGGCATTGAGGTCGACGCTCATGCGCTCGCCTCCCCTGGCACCGCTACGGCTGCCTGCCGTGGCGGCGCTTCAGCAGGGTGCCTGCCGGAACGGTCGCCGCCGACGGGCACGGACCGATGTCCACCGTCACGATGGGGCAATGGCGGCGGCCTTACAAGCAGCCCAGGTCACACCCGACGGGTGCTTCTCGCGCCCTGCAGGGGCCCATGGCCGCCACCCTTGCCCTCCCCGTTCGGCTCCTGTTTCCTGGGCCCGGCCGGCAGGCGCCGGCCGACGCCGGAAATGGAAGGACGACCCGATGCGACCGCTCGTCGACCTTGCGGGCAAGAAGGGGCTGGTAGTCGGCATCGCCAACACCGCCAGCATCGCCCATGGCTGCGCCGCGGCGTTCCGCGCCTGCGGCGCCGATCTGGCCGTCACCTACCTGAACGCGAAGGCCGAGCCGCATGTGCGGCCGCTGGCCGAAGCTCTGGATTCCCCGATCATCGTACCCTGCGACGTCCGCGAGCCGGGGCAGCTGGAGGCCGTCTTCGACCGGATCGCAGCGGAGTGGGGTCGCCTGGACTTCCTGCTCCATTCCATCGCCTACGCGCCGCGGGAGGATCTACACGCCCGCGTGGTGGACTGCTCGCGCGACGGCTTCCTGCTGGCGATGGACGTGTCCTGCCACTCCTTCCTGCGCATGGCGAAGCTGGCGGAGCCGCTCATGCCGCAGGGTGGCTGCCTGCTGACCGTCACCTTCTACGGATCGGAGAAAGTGGTCGCCAGCTACAACCTCATGGGGCCGGTCAAGTCGGCCCTGGAAAGCGCCGTCCGCTACATGGCTGCGGAACTGGGACCGAAGAAGATCCGCGTCCATGCCGTCTCGCCCGGGCCGCTGAAGACGCGGGCCGCATCCGGCCTCGACCGGTTCGACGAACTGCTGGAGCGGGCCGCCGCCGAGGCGCCGGGCCGCCAGCTCGCGACCGTGGACGATGTGGGAGCGACCGCCGCCTTCCTCGTCTCCGACGCGGCGCGGGCGCTGACCGGCTCGATCGCCTTCGTCGACAACGGCTACAACATCGTCCGCTAGGGCCCCGGACGTGCCGGATGCGCGCGAACTGGCGGGGCTCGTCCGATCCGTCGCCATCTATTATGGCCAGCCCTGGCGCATGGCGCGTATGCGGCGCTTCTATTCCGCCTTTCTGGAACCGGGCGACCTGGCCTTCGACATCGGCGCGCATGTCGGCAACCGCACCCGCGCCATGCGCGCGACCGGCGCGCATGTGGTGGCCGTCGAGCCACAGCCCCTCTTTTACCGATTCCTGCGCGCC
>JBKBLL010000011.1:0-32225 GCA_046296375.1 Alphaproteobacteria bacterium
GGACGGATGCACAGTCCCGACCGCGCCGTCGTCTCCCATCTCGACACACTGGGTGCCATGGTGAAGCGTCTGAAGGACAATGGCCGCATGGAACTCGTTCCGATCGGCCACTGGTCGGCGCGCTTCGCCGAAGGGGCGCGGGTCACGATCTTCACCGATACCGGTGCCTGGCGCGGCAGCATCCTGCCGAACAAGGCGTCCGGCCATACCTTCAACGAGGAGATCGATACCCAGCCGGTGGCCTGGGACAATGTCGAGCTCCGGGCCGACGCCTTCGCCGACAGCCGCGGCGATCTGGAGCGGCTGGGCTTCAACGTCGGCGATTTCGTGGCCGTCGATCCCGGCTATGAGTTCACCGACACCGGCTTCATCAACTCGCGCTACCTCGACAACAAGGCGGGTGCCGCGGTGATGTTCGCCGCCATAAAGGCGGTACAGGAGGGCGCGCTGACGCTCCCCATCGACTGCCACATGCTCTTCACCATCTCGGAAGAGGTCGGGTCCGGCGCGTCCGCGGTGCTACACGGCGACGTGGCCGAAATGGTAACCATCGACAACGGCACTGCGGCACCCGGCCAGAACTCGCGCGAGACCGGGGTGACCGTCTGCATGAAGGACATGGTCGGGCCATTCGACTATCACCTGACGCACCGGCTGCTCGACCTCTGCCGCCGCTTCGGCATCCCGCATCAGCGCGACATCTTCCGCTACTACCGCAGCGACAGCGCGTCCGCGCTCGATGCGGGCAACGACATCCGCACCGCGCTCATCTGCTTCGGCATCGACGCCAGCCACGGCTATGAGCGCATCCATCTGGACGCGCTGGTCAGCCTTGCCGAGCTGACCGCCCTCTACATGCAGTCGCCGCCGATCACCCAGCGCGACGAGGCGGTGATCGGACCCGTCGAAGGATTCCCGGAAGGGCAGGGCGAGCCGGAACCCGATTTCGAGCCGGTCCGCGGCCGGGCTTAGGCGAGGCCGCGCCTGCGCCGGCGTTCGTCGGTTGCGGCCTTTCGCTGGGGCCCGCGCCGACGGCATACTGGCGCCAATCCCGCCGGCACGGACCGGCGGTCCGACCTGGAGGAAGCCCCGCATGCCCGGCACCGCCACCGACGCCCTGCCCACCTACCGCATCTATGCCGTCCGCTACGCGACCCAGCCGCTCCGGGACGAAGGGGAGACCTATCTGGGCGGCGAACACGGAAAGATGATCCCGGGCCTCGACTTCTTCATGTGGGCGATCGTGGGCGGCGGGCGGACCATCGTGGTGGACACCGGTTTCAGCCGCGAGACCAATCTTCGCCGGCCGGGGCGGGACTGGCTGTTCCGGCCGAAGGACGGCCTTGCCCGCGTCGGCATCGACGCGGGCAAGGTCGAGGAAGTCATCCTGACCCACGCCCATTTCGACCATGTCGGCACGCTGGAAGACTATCCGAACGCGACCTTCTGGATGCCCGACCGGGAGATGTTCTCGATCACCGGCCGCGACATGACGCACCCCTTCTTCCGCGTCGCCTACGAGCCCGGCGACGTCTGCGACCTGGTGCGCCTCGCGCATGGCAGCCGGATGCGCTTCTACGACGAAGACGGCGACTATGCGCCGGGCATCCGCTGGCATCTGATCGGCGGCCATGCCCGCGGCCAGATGGCGCTCAGCGTCTGGACCGAGCGCGGCTGGGTCGTCCTCGCCTCCGACGCCATCCACCTCTACGACGAGGCGGCGCAGGAACGGCCCTTCGCGATCTTCCACGACCTGCAGGTGATGATCGAAGGCTACCGCAAGCTCAACGCGCTCGCCGCGACCCCCGACCATCTGGTCCCCGGCCACGACCAGGCCGTGACCAAACGCTTCCCGGCGGCGGCGCCGGACCTGGAAGGCATCGTCGTGCGGCTGGATCTCGCGCCGCGGGACTGATCAGCCGGCCGACGAACCGGCCCCTCACGCAGCCGTCACGCCACCGTCGATGACGAGTTCGGCGCCGTTCATATAGCTCGACGCGTCCGACGACAGGAACAGGATGCCGTTGGCGATGTCCTGCGGCGAGCCGCTGCGGCCGACCGGGATGTTGCGCTTCATGCGCTTGGCCGGATCGAGGTCGTTGGAGCCCATCTGGAAGGACGGGTCGTCGGGGAACATCTTGCCCCAGAGCGGCGTGATGATGATGCCGGGATGCACGGAGTTGCAGCGGATGTCGTCGCCGTTCGCCGCACACTCCAGCGCCGTCGATTTGGTGAAGAGCCGGACGGCGCCCTTCGTCGCCGTGTAGGCGGCCAGTCCCGCGCTGCTGCCGACCAGTCCCGCCACCGACGAGATGTTGATGATCACGCCGCGGCCGCCCCGGCGCATGGCCGGAATGGCGTGCTTGGTGCCGAGGAAGACGCCGTCGACGTTGATCGCCTGCTGGCGCCGCCATTCGGCGAGGCTCATCTCGGTGATCGGGCAGTTGACGCAGATGCCGGCATTGTTGACCAGGACGTCGAGACGCCCGAAGGCGTCCAGGGTCGCGCCGACCGCATCGACCCATTGCTGCTCGTCGGTAACGTCGAGATGCACCGCCTTGGCGCGCCCACCGGCCTTGGCGATTCCGTCCGCGACCTTCGCTGCCCCGGCATCGTCCACGTCCGCGACGACTACCGCGGCACCTTCGCGCGCGAGTATCTCGCACGTCGCCTGCCCTATACCCGAAGCGCCACCCGAGACGAGTGCCACCTTGCCGTCGACCTGACCCATCTTTCCTCTCCTCGCCTTCGTTCGTCAGCCCTCTCGAGGGGCGTTCGGCCCGGATCTGCGCCGGCTACTGCGCCTGCGCACCGCCATAGTCTTCGTCCGAGACCTTCTCGAACCATTCCGTGCCGCCGCTGCCCCGCTCGACCTCGGACATTGCGAGGTGGGCGAAGATGCGGTCGGGGGCGGCGCCGTGCCAGTGGCGGATGTCGGGCGGAATGCGCACCGTGTCACCCGGCTGAATGGTGTGGACGGGGCCGCCCTGCATCTGGACCCGGCCGATGCCCGACACGACCCAGAGCACCTGGCCCAGCGGGTGCGAATGCCAGGCGGTGCGTGCGCCGGGCGCGAAGCTAACCAGCGTCGCCCGCATGCGGGCGGGCGGGTGGCCGACGATCACCTCGTCCTGCCAGACCTGCCCGGTGAACCGGTCGGCCGGCGCACTCCGGGTCGGCCGCGCCGCCGCGCGAATGATCTCCATGCCGCACCTCCTGCGTCCTGGTATGCCGACCGTGGCCGGCCGCGCCGCGAAGCCTAGCGCGTGGGATGGCGGCGCGGTAGGGCGGGTCAGCAGGCCGGGGGAGGCGGGGGCGTCACGCTCGGCGAGCCAGCGGCGCCAGCCCCCGAGCGCCGTGATGTCGCGCGCGCCGCCGGCGACCGCGTGCACCTCACAGAGGAAGCCTGCGACCCAGCGTCCGTCGGCGAGTTCGACCCGCCCGATACACAGCGGCGCTGCGATGTCGCTCAGAAAGGCCCCCATCGCGGCGGCCGGCAGCGACCAGAGTTCGCCTGCGATGGCCGCCCCGCCCGAGCCGGTGCGTAGCAGGCCCGGGCGGGGCGGGTTCAGCCGCTCGAGCGCATAGAGGCGATAGGCCGGCGCCGTCTCGATGGGGCCGATGGGTCGGCCGCCGCGGCCCGTCAACTGACCGCTGAGCGGCAGGCCCTGCATGTGGGCGCCGAAGACCGCGAGTTCAATGTGTGCGTCCGCCGAGGCCGGGGTCGTGTCGCGCGGCGCGTCGGACGCCGACAGCGGCCGACCCGTCGCCCCCATCGGCAGGCCCGTCGCGGCGTGGGCGAACCCGCCCAGGTTCAGCAGGGCGTCGTCGTGGAAGGCCGGCGCGAAAAGAGTGACGCCGAAGGGCAGGCCGTCCGGCTGGAAACCAGACGGTATCGCCACGGCCGACAGGTCGAGCAGGTTCATGAAGTTGGTGTAGTAGCCGAGCTGCGCGTTCAGCCGCACCGGGTCCGCGGCCACGTCGGCGATGCGGTGGATCGTGCCTGCGGTCGGCGTCAGCACGACGTCGACCGTCTCCCAGGTTCGTTCCGCCCGGCGGGTCAGTGCCTGCAGTTCGTAGCGGGCGCGGAAGGTGTCGACGGCATTGAAGTGCCGCCCACCCTCCACGATGCCGCGCACCACCGGGTCGCCGACGCCCGGATTTTCCGCCAGGAAGCCGCCGACCGCCGCCGTCCGCTCGGCGACCCACGGGCCCTCGTAGAGGAGGCGCGCCGCCGCCAGAAATGGCGCGAGGTCGACCTCGACGAGCCGGGCGCCCAGGGCGCGGAACCGCTCCACCGCCTCCGCGAACAGGCCCGGCGCATGCGGGTTGCCGAAAAAGGCGAGCTGGTCTGCGCGCGGCACGCCGACGCGCAGAGCCGGCGGTTCGGGCAGGTCCGGGGTGGCGGCCGGCGCCGGACGGGACCAGGGGTCGTCCGCGTCGAAGCGCGACAGGACGGCCGCGATCCGTGCCGCGTCGGCGCAGGTCAGCGCGAAGACCGTCACGCAGTCGAGCGAGCGGCAGGCCGGAACGACGCCGCGCGCGGAAACGAGGCCGCGGGTTCCCTTCCAGCCGACGATGTTGCAGAAGGCGGCGGGTACGCGACCCGACCCCGCCGTGTCCGTGCCGAGCGCGAAGGCGACCGCTCCGCCGGCCACCGCCACGGCGGAGCCGGAACTGGATCCGCCCGACACGTAGGCCGGATCGAACGGGTTGCGGCAGGCGCCGTAGGGCGAGCGCGTGCCGACCAGGCCGGTCGCGAACTGGTCGAGATTGGTCTTGCCGATCAGGATGGCGCCGGCCTCGCGCAGGGCGGTCACCGCGGCGGCGCTCTCCGCCGGCAGATAGGCGAACTCCGGGCAGGCGGCGGTCGTCGGCAGGCCGGCCACATCGATATTGTCCTTCACCGCGAACGGCACGCCGTAGAGCGGCAGGGCGGCGCGGTCACGGCGCGCGAGCGCGGCCGCGTCGGCCAGGATGTCGGCCTCCTCGCGCAGCAGGATCCAGGCGTTCGCGCCGGACTGGGCGCCGGCACGCCGCCATGCCTCGGCCGCGACGAATCCGGGATCGCCGCCCGCGGCGTAGAAGTCGGCCAGGGCGGCGAGGTCGAAACTGGGGGCGCTCATTCCAGGCTCTCTCGAAGCGGGATGGGGCGGGGGTCGCGGACGAAGGCGGCGCTGGCGGCGCCGACGGTGACCAGATGGGCGCGCGCCGCGCCGGCGGCGGCGTCGGCCTCGCCGCGCAGGATGGCGCCGACGATCATGTCGTGTTCCTGCCAGGAGCGGGTCAGGCGGTCCGCGACGCGGAACTGGGCGCGGCGGAACGGCGCCAGCCGGCTGCGGGTCGCGACGACGAGGTCGCGCAGATAGCCGGAATGGCTGCCGTCGTAGATCAGGCCGTGGAATCGTGTGTTGAAGGCGGCATAGTCTTCGCGCGCCCGACTGCGGACCATCGCGGCCGAGCGTTCGTGCATCTCGGCCAGCGTCCGGCGCTCGCCCGCGGTCATGCGCTGCGCGGCGAGGCGGGTACAGATCGCCTCGAGCTCCGCCATGGCCTCGAACATCTCGGTCAGGCGCTGGTCGGTGATGGTCGCGACGATGCAGCCGCGGTTGGGGCGGCGTTCGGCGAGGCCCATCGCGGCCAGCTGGCCCAGCGCCTCGCGGACCGGGGTGCGCGAAACGCCGAACCGTTCGGCGAGCTTCGGCTCGTCCAGCTTGCGGCCCGGCGGCAATGCGCCCTCGACGATCTCGTCGGCCAGCGTGCGGACCATCTCGTCGACTGTCGTCCCACTGCGCAGCAGGGCCCTTTTCGGCAGGTTCATCGCTCTGCTCAGGCCGGTATCGTCTCGGTCGGAGCGGCTGCCGCCGGGGCGGCCGACGCGACGGCGCGGTGCGGACCACCGGCGGCGGCGGGCGGATGCGGAATGGCTTCCAGCAGGACGCGGGTGTAGTCGTGGGCGGGAGCGCGCAGCACCCGTTCGGTGTCGCCTTCTTCGACGATGCGCCCCTGACGCATCACCATGACCCGGTCGCAGATCAGCCGCACGACGTTCAGGTCGTGGCTGATGAAGAGATAGCTCATCCCCAGTTCGACCTTCAGGTCCGCGAGCAGGTTCAGCACGACCGCCTGCACCGAAACGTCCAGTGCCGCGGTCGGTTCGTCCAGGATCAGCAGCTTCGGGTCGAGGGCGATCGCACGGGCTATGCCGACCCGCGCCTTCTGCCCGCCGGACAGCTGGTGCGGAAAGCGGTCGAGCAGGGCGCCGGGCAGGCCGACGAACTCGGCCAGTTCTTCCACCCGCGCGCGCGCGGCGCGGCGGCGCATGCCGCGCAGGCGGAAGAGAGGGTCGGCGATCGAGCGTGCGGCGGTCCAGCGGGGGTTCAGGCTGTCCGTCGGGTCCTGGAAGACCATTTGCAGCCTGCCGCGCTCCGGCGTGCGGGCGAAGCGCGCGGCCGGGACGGCGGCGATGTCGGTGCCGGCGAAGCGGATTTCGCCCGACGTCGGATCGAGCAGGCGCATGACCATCGCCGAGGTCGTCGACTTGCCGCAGCCGCTCTCGCCGACCAGTCCCAGGCTCTCGCCTTCGTGTACGGTGAAGGAGATGCCGTCGACGGCCCGGAAGGCAGCCGCACCGTCATGCCCGGGAAAGGTCTTGACGAGGTCGCGCACCTCCAGGAGGGGCGGGCCCAGCGGCACGGGCGCCGGCGCGGGTCGCGGCTCGGGGAGCAGGTCCCTGACATGGGAGTCGAGGCGCGGCGTGGCCCGAAGCAGGCGCTGCGTGTAAGGGTGCGCCGGGGCGGCGAACAGGTCGGCGGTGGCTGCCGCCTCGACGATCTGGCCCTTCTCCATCACCACGATCCGGTCGCAATAGGCGGCCGCCAGGCCGAGATCGTGGGTGATCAGGATGGTCGACATGCCGCGCTCGCGCGTCAGTTCCACCATCAGGTCCATCACCGTCTTCTGCGTCGTGACGTCGAGGCCGGTGGTCGGCTCGTCCGCGATCAGCAGCTGCGGCCGGCAGGCGAGCGCAATGGCGATGACGACGCGCTGGCACATGCCGCCCGAGAGCTCGAAGGGATAGGCATGGTAGCGCCGCTCAGGCTCGGCGATCCGCACCGCGCGCAGGATCTCGATCGCCGCCTGTCTGGCGGTCGCGCGCACGGCCAGCGCATGCTCGATCAGCACGTCCTCGATCTGCCGGCCGACGGTGCGGATCGGGTTGAGGGCGGCGCGCGGATTCTGGAACACCATCGACATTTCGCGGCCACGCATCTCCGCCACCACCTTCTCCGGCGCGTCGTGCAGGGACACGCCGCCGAAGACGATCGAGCCCTCGGCGATTCGGCCGGCGCGGTCGAGGATGCGCATGACCGCGTAGGAGGTGACCGACTTGCCGGAGCCGGATTCGCCGACGACGCCGACCGTCTCGCCCTTCGCCACGGCGAGCGAGATGCGTTCGATCGCGCGCACGGTGCCGTGGCGGGTGGCGAACTCCACGGTGAGGTCGCGGACGTCGAGAAGCGGGATGGCGGTCACGGGAGCCACCTCCTCAGGTGCGGCGCCGGGGATCGACCAGGTCGCGCAGACCGTCTCCCAGCAGGTTGAAGGTGAAGACGGCGAGCATCAGGGCCGCGCCCGGGAACAGGGCCAGCCACCATTCCCCGGAGACGATGAAGTTGGCGCCCTCGGCGACCATGATTCCCCATTCCGGGGTCGGCGGCCGCACGCCCAGGCCGATGAAGGAGAGGCCGGCCGCGTTCAGGATCGCCCAGCCCATGTTCAGCGACACCTGCACCATCATGGGCGGCAGGGCGTTCGGGAAGATGTGCACGGCGAGGACGCGCAGGTCGCCGTTGCCCGAGAGCTTCGCCGCCTGGACGAAGCCGGCGTCACGGCGGATGTTCACCTCGGCGCGAACCATGCGGGCGTAGAAGGGCAGGTTGATGATCGCGGTGGCGTAGATGATGTTCTCGATCGTATTGCCCGCCGCGGCGACGATGCCCATCGCCAGCACGAAAAGCGGGAAGGCCATGATCGTGTCGAGGCAGCGGCCGACGATCCGGTCCGCCCATCCGCCGTAATAGCCCGCGAGCGCGCCGAGCGCGGAGCCGGCGACGAAGGAGAGCGCCACGGCGGCGACCGAAATGATCATGTCCAGGCGCGTGGCGACCACGACCCGGGAGAAGACGTCGCGGCCGAGATGGTCGGTGCCGAACCAGTGCTGCCAGGAGGGCGGCTGCAGGGCGCGGTCGGCGGCCGTGGCGAGCGGGTCGTAGGGCACGAGCGCGGGGCCGGCCACGGCGGCTAGCACGATCAGCAGGAACAGCGCGAAGGCAACCCCGGTGACCGGGTTGCTCGTCACGACATAGCGGAAGTGGCGCCAGAAGCCGCCGGGCCGTTCGGCGGTCGGGGCGGCGTCGGGCGGCGCTGCGGTCGCGGTCATGGCTCAATCCTCCAGCCGCAGGCGCGGGTCGACCAGCGTGTAGAGAAGGTCGATCAGCAGGTTGAGGGCGACGAACAGCAGCGCCATGGCCAGGACGAAACCCTGGACGGCGGCATAGTCGGAGACGATCAGCGCCTCGATCGCGAAGGAGCCGATGCCCGGCCAGGCGAAGACCTTTTCCACGAGCACGTTCGCGCCCAGCGCGAAGGAGAAGACCATGCCGAGCGTGGTGATCACGGGCAGCATCGCGTTGCGGAAGCCGTAGACGAAAAGGACGCGCCGACCGGACAGGCCGGCCGCCCGCGCGGTCCGGATGAAGTCGCTGCCCAGCGCCTGGAGCATCGAGGCGCGCGTCATGCGCGCGATCGGCGCCAGGGTGAAGAGGGCGAGCGTCAGGGCGGGCAGGGCGAGATGGGCGAGCGCGCTGCCGAAGGCGGCGAAGTTGCCCGCGATCAGCGCGTCGACCGTATAGAAGCCGGTGAGGTGTGCCGGCGGCAGCGACAGGATGTCGAGCCGGCCCATCGGCGGCGGCGCCCAGCCGAGCTGGTAGTAGAAGACGTAGACCAGGGCCAAGCCGGTGAAGAAGGTCGGCAGCGACACGCCCGCCGTCACCACGAACCGGCACAGATGGTCGATCCAGCTGTCGGGCCGCGTGGCGGCGAGCACGCCCAGCGGCACGGCCACCCCGACGGACAGCAGCAGGGCCGCCAGCGTCAGTTCCAGCGATGCCGGCAGGCGCGTGACGATTTCGGAGATCACCGGCTGCCCGGTCGAGATCGACATGCCGAGGTCGCCCGTGGCGAGGTCGCGGAGATAGGCGAGGAACTGCACCGGCAGGCTGCGGTCGAGGCCGAGCTGGCGGCGGATCTCGGCGATGGAGGCGGCGTCCGCCGCCGGGCCGGCGAAATAGACCGCCGGATCGCCCGGCAGCGCGCGGGTCAGGAGGAAGGTCACAACGACGATGCCGACCACCGCCGGAACCGCCTGGAGCAGGCGGCGTCCGACCAGCCGGACCTTGGCGGGGGCGGCCATCGCGCGCCCTCTACGCCTTGACGAAGGACAGTGGCCGCACGTCGATCATGCGGTGGAACCAGAACTGGTAGCCCTCCAGGCCCGGGCGCATCGCGACGTCGAGATAGGGCTGGTAGAGGGGGATGCGCGGGACGTCGTCGATCGCCTTGGCGATCATGCGCCGCATCTTCGGCGCGTAGTCGGGATCGTCCATCGGCATGTGCAGCGTCTGGTCGATCAGCTGCATCATCTCCGCATCGTCATAGTTCGACGAATTGAACAAGTTGCCCTTAACGTAGGCCCAGTAGAAGTAGTAGCAGGGCGTGTTGAGCCACCCGCCGAAATTCTCGAGATGCAGCGGCAGCTTTTTCTCCACCAGGGCAACCGTCCGCCAGTTGGCTCCAGGTATCTTGTCGATCGTCGCCCTGATGCCGATCCGGGCGAGGCCCTGCTGGATCAGAAGAGCCGTCGGCTCGCCCCATTCGGCCGTTCCGAGATCGAAGGACAGCGGAACCTCGAAGCCGTTTCTGTACTCGGTCTGGGCGAGCAGTTCCTTGGCCTTGTCGTAGTCGGTCGTATAGGGGAAGGGCTGCGGCCAGGCGACCTCGGTCGGCTCGGAGCTGGCACCGCCCCACATCGGCGCGCCGCGCTCATAGGCGGCGTTCTGGAAGATTTCCGCATAAGGAACCGCATAGGCCACCGCCTGGCGGACGCGCTTGTCCTTGAACGGCTCGAAGGTGAGGTTCGGGCACAGGACGTGGAGGCAGTTCTCGATCGGCGTGCCGACCACCTTCACCGAGGGGCGGGCGCTCAGCTCCTTGGCGTCCTTGGCCGGGATGTCGTGCGAGAGGTGCACGTCCCCGCGTTCGACCAGCGCCCGGCGCGTCGCCTGGGCCGGGATCTCGCGGATGATCACCCGGCGTGCGCCGGGCAGCGGACCCCCCTTCCAGTCTTCGTTTCGGACATAGACGAGCTGCTGGCCGGGGTCCCACCGCTCCACCTTGAAGGCGCCGGATCCGGCCGGATTGCGGTGGAGATATTCCATCGCCCATGGGTCCTGCGGCGTGGCGTTCGCCTTCGCGACCTTCGCGTTGATGATGAAGGGGACGGGAACGGCGAGGTCTGGCAGGGTCAGCTTCGACTGGCGCAGGAAGTTGATGCGCACCGTTTTCTCGTCGACGACCTCGAACTGTTCCGGCTTCTCCAGCGAGCCGGCCTTCATCTGCACCGTCGGGAAGCCGCCGACGGAGACGGCACGGTCGAGCGACCACTTCACGTCCTCGGCCGTGACGGGGTTGCCGTCCCAGAAGGTTGCGTCCTCGCGGAGCTTGAACGTCACCGAATTGCCGTCGGCCGCCAGTTCCCAGCTTTCCGCGAGTTCGGGCTCGAGCGTGTCGTAGTCGTAGCTGAGCGACCCGTCGGGCATCGTCTTCGTGCCGAAGGTCAGCAGGCGATCGTAGCAGTTGACCGCCACCTGATAGCTCGGCCGGTTCGTCCCGGTGCGGTGGAGGTCGAGGCTGTTGATCGTGGTTCCGGTCACGACGACCAGTGTGTCGGCCGGTGCGGCGGCGGCCGGCATGCTCTTGAGGAACGGCAGCAGTCCTGCGCCGAGGGTCGCGGCCGAACCGGCCTTCAGAAAGTCTCGCCTGTTCATCGCTTGCATCTTTCCCCGCAGGTGGATCTGCAGAAGTGCATGCACTTCTCGGGCCAGATCGGAATTAAGCATGCACTTCAGTGATCGGGACGGAGACGTGCATGCGTTTTGGTCAAGCTGCCTGCGAAGCAGGCGTACGGTCGGTCTGCGGCACGCACGGCCCGGAGCGCCGCGTTGGCACGGGGGGCCGCTTCCCCCGGAGGGCAGGCCCGCCTAGACTTTCGCGAGAGACGCGACGAAGGGAGGGCGCCGGGATGAGCGCCACACGGGCCGATGCGGCCGTCCCGGTTCTTCGGGCCGAGCCGGAAAGCGCGCCGCCGAAGACGGGGACGGGCCCCGAACCGGGGACTTGGCCGGCGCGCGCCGCGGCACTGGCGCCGCGGATCGCGGCGGCGGCCGACCGGATCGAGCGCGACCGGCGGCTGCCGCCCGATCTTCTCGACGCCCTGCACGATGCGGCCCTGTTCCGGATGATGCTGCCGCGCTCCCTGGGCGGCGGCGAGGTCGATCTCGCCACCTTCGTCCGCGTCGTCGAGACGGTCGCGTCGGCCGACGCCAGCACGGCTTGGTGCCTATGCCAGGCCTCGGGCTGCTCGATGGCTGCCGCCTACCTCGCGCCCGAGGCGGCGCGTCGGATCTTCGGCGCGCGCGAGGCGGTCCTCGCCTGGGGACCGCCGGCGCCGGGCGCGCGGGCGGTGGCCGTCGATGGCGGCTTCCGCGTGACCGGGCGCTGGAACTTCGCCAGCGGCGCCCGCCATGCGACCTGGCTGGGCGCGCACGCGCCGATCGTCGAGCCCGACGGCACGCCGCACTGCGGCCCCGACGGCCGTGCGGTACAGCGCACCATGCTGCTCCCGGCGGCGGAGGCGACGATGCACGACATCTGGGACGTGATCGGCCTGCGCGGCACGGCGAGCGACGGATTCTCCGTCGAGGACCTGTTCGTACCGGCGGCGCATGCCGTGCTGCGCGACGCCGCCGACGAGCGCCGCGAGGACGGGCTGGCGTTCTGCTTCTCCACTCTCAGCCTCTACGCCGCGGGCTTCGCCGGCGTCGCCCTCGGTACGGCGCAGCCGATGCTGGATGCGCTGATCGACCTCGCCCGCGACAAGAGCCCACGCGGCCGCGGCGTGCTGCGCGAGGACGTGACGGTGCAGACCGAGGTGGCGCGTTGCGCGGCGCGGCTCTCGGCGGCGCGGGCCTGGCTGCTCGCCTCGCTGGACGAGATCCGCGCCGACGTCGTGCAGACGCGCCGGCCCAGCCTCGATCAGCGCATGCGCATCCGCCTCGCCGCGACCTTCGCCATCCACGAGGCCCGCGCCGTCGCCGATGCCGTCTGGGCCATGGCGGGCGCCACCGCGATCTTCAGCGGCAGCGTCTTCGAGCGTCGATTCCGCGACATCCACACGGTGACCCAGCAGATCCAGGGCCGTGCCGCCCATTTCGAGACGGTCGGCCGCCACATGCTGGGCCTGGACCCGGACCTGATGTTCGTGTGAAGCCGGACTATCTCGCCAGCCAGACGCCGTTGACGCAGTTCCGCAGGACGCCGTCGCGCAGATAGGCGGCGATGGTCGAGACGGCCTTGCGGCGCATGTCGAGCAGGCCGGGCTCGCTGTAGAACGCGGCATGCGGCGTCAGGATCAGGCGGCCCTCCTGCCATGCCTCGCGCGCGGCATAGGCGCGGACCAGCGGATGAGCCTTGTCGGCGGGCTCGACCGGCAGAACGTCGAGGGCGGCAGCGGCGGGGCGGCCGGCCTTCAGCGCCTCGTAGAGCGCGTCCACGTCGACGACGGCGCCGCGGGCCGTGTTCACCAGAACGGCGTTGTCGGGCATGCGACGGAAACAGTCGGCGTCGATCATCCCGCGCGTCTCGTCCGTGAGCGGCGTGTGGATGGTGACGGCGTTCGAGGTCTCGAACAGTTCCGCCAGCGTCTTCGTCCGGTGCCACCCGGTGGCGAGGTCGACACCGTCGGGCAGGTGGGGGTCGAAGAACTGGACGCGCATGTCGAAGGCCTGCCCGCGGCGCGCCGCCGCCGTTCCGATCCGGCCCAGGCCGACCACGCCCAGCGTGGCGCCGCGCAGCCGGTCGACGACGGGCGGCAGGCGGAAGCGCCAGTTCGCCTGCGGGTCGGCGCGCAGCCCGTCATGATAGCTGACGATACCGCGGCGCAGCGCCAGCAGCAGGGCGATCGCGTGGTCGGCCACCTCGGTCGTCCCATAGTCGGGAACGGTGCAGACGGCGATGCCGCGCGCGCCGAGACCGGCGAGGTCGAGTCCGTCATAGCCCACACCGCCGCGCACGATGATGCGGCAGCGCTGCAGCTTCGCCATGTTCGCCGTCACGGTGCGCGTGCCGCGATAGGTCACGACCGCGTCGGCGCGCGCCCAGGCGGCGTCCGTGACCCGGTCGTGGCTCTCGAAGATCTCGATCTCGGCGCCGTCGCCGGCGGCCTCCCGCTCCAGGACCGGGTCGCCCTGGAAGTTGCGGTCGGTTATCAGGATGTGCATGGGCTTTCCTCCGTCCCGTGGGCGTCTGCCGCGGCGATGATGGACCGCCGGGCCGGAACGCGCCACCTTCGGCGGGCGTCCCGAGGTTCAGGGTTCCTCAACACGCCGCGGCTATCCGTCGGGAAACCGGGTTCGGAGAACGATCGATGTGGCTCTACGATTATCTTTCGTGCTCCAGGTACCCACGGACCTATCTGGGCAAGATCCTGCTCGTCGGCTTCCTGGGCGTGCATGTGCCGCTGATCGCGCTCGTCGCCTACATCGTCACCAGTTCGCCCCTGTCCTGGCCGGAAGTAGTGCCCATCCTCGCCGTGACGCTGGTGGCGACGCTGGTCGGTACCGGCGCGACACTGGTGGCGCTCTACGCCCTGCTGTCGCCGGTTCGCGCGGCTTCGCGGGCGGTGCGCGACTATCTGGCGGCGAAGGCGATCCCGGCATTGCCGACCGGGGGAGCCGACGAGGCCGGGCGCCTGATGGCCGACGTGCAGGAAGGCCTTACCCGGCTCGACATCGCCCTGGACGCCGCGCATGCCGCGCGCGAGCGGGCGGTGGAGGATCGCCGGAAGACGTTCGAGATGCGGTCGCGGATGAGCCACGAACTGCGCACGCCGCTCAACCACATCATCGGCTTCTCCGAGGTCATGCAGCACGAGATGCTCGGCCCGCTCGGTGCGGAGAGCGATGTCGGCTATGCGGGCGACATCGACGCCAGCGGCGCCGGCCTGCTGGAACTGATCCGGGGCGTGCTCGATCCGAGCCAGATCGAGGCCGGCAGCTCCGTTCCCGAGAACGGGAGGGTCGATCTCGCCGTTGCGGCCGTCACGGCCGTGGGGCTGAAGCGGATGCAGGCCAACAAGGCCGGCGTGCGGATCGACCTGGGCGGCCAGACTTCCCTGCCGTCCGTTTCTGCCGATCCGCGTGCGGTAAAGCAGATGATGCTGCAGCTCGTCTCCGCGGCGGTCGCCAAGGCGGCACCCGACAGCACGGTCGCGGTCACGCTCGTCCGCCAGGGCCTCGGCGTCCGGTTGACGTGCGAGAGCCACGGGCCGGGTCTGCTGCGCGACGACGTACCCGCCATGATCGCCGGTGCCCTCGACGGCGATCCCGCGGCACTTCCGGCGAGCGCGGGCAGCGAGTCCATCGGTCCGACCGGGCTGGCGCTCGCGCTGGCCCACTCGCTCGCCCGACTGGGCGGGGCGGAATTCTCGATCGCCGCTACCGAAGCCGGGTGCCGCTTCGCGATCGTCTTGCCGATCGAGGGCGCCGGCGCCTCCGCCCGGCGCGCCGCCGGAGGCGGGCGTCAGGCGGCGGCTGGAACGGTCGGCGCGTCGCCGGCGACCGTCGTCCGCTGCATCAGTCGGCGATGCCTGGCGTTGTCGTAGGGCGTGGCGCGGTGCAGGACGGCGCGGTTGTCCCAGACGATCATGTCGCCCTCGCGCCACTCGTGGCGCAGCACGTATTTCGGCTGGGTCGCGTGCTCGGTCAGTTCGGCGATGAAGGCGCGCGCCTCCTTGTCCGGCCAGCCGTCGATGGCGAAGGCGTGCGAGCCGACGTAGAGCGCCTTGCGCCCGTTCACCGGATTGGTGCGCACCATGACCTGACGCGCCGGCGGGACCTCGGCCTTCTGCATCTCCGTCATGACCGTCACGTCCGGATCGACCAGGCTGCGGGAGTAGACGAGGCTGTGCGAAGCGACGAGGCCTTCGAGCCGCCGCTTCGTCGCTTCCGGAAGATCGTCATAGGCGGCACGCATGGTCGCGAACTCGGTGGCGCCGCCCGAGGGCGGCACGACCCTGGCGGACAGGAGCGAGCAGAGCGAGGGGACCGGCTTGAAAGAACTGTCGCTGTGCCAGAGCATGTTGGCCTTCTGGTACAGCATGCGCTTGTCGTCCGGCGGGATCGGTTCGCCGGTCAGGACGTCGATGTTGGACTGCCGCGCGAAGGCGCCGCCCCCGCCGGAATTGGCGCTCACGGTGCTCTCCAGCGGCCCGAAGCGCTCGCTGAACGCGATCTGGCGTGGATCGTCCAGGTCCTGGTCGCGGAACAGCAGGACCGAGTGCTCCTCGAACGCCGCGCGGATGGCGGCGAAAGCCGCGTCGTCCATCGGCCTGCCGGTGTCGACGCCGACGATCTCCGCGCCGTAGAGCGGGTGAAGTCTGCGGATTTCGAACATGGGCTGACGGCTCCTCTCCTGTGCCGGGCACGCGGCAATCGAAGCAGACGGGCGCGGTCGCCGCAACGGGTGACCTCTTGAAGCCCGTCTTCGATCGCCCAGATGCTGCGGTGTACGCAGCCCAGCCAGGGGAGACCCGAGATGACGCCGCTCACGCGCGAAGCCATCGCCCGGGTGCTTGGACCCGTGGACGAGGACGTCGCGGCCCAGATCGCCGCGACCGGATCGAGCGAGGAAGAACTGGCCGAGGCGAGCGCCTGGGTCGAGAACGACGAGCCGCTGGTCAACGACTATCGGCCGTTCCCGCAGGGGCGTGTGGCCGCACTCGTGGAAATCCTGCAGTCGTTCGGGGAACCGGACGAGGAAGGCTGACCGTCACGGGCGGCGGCGAGGCCCGCCCGTGATCGCACTCGATCGCCGGCCGGTCAGGCCGACGCGCTCGGACGGGCGGCCCGATTCTCGCCCGCGGATGTCGCCTTCCTGCTTCGGCAGGTCGATGCCCTTCTCCGCCGCGAACATGCGTACGACGCGCGGGTTCGGGCCGGCGGAATTGAAGAGTTTCATGATCGGGCAACCTCCTTGAAGCGCCGAAACGCGTCGATATGGGCCGCGATGTCGGGCAGGCCGGCATCCATCGTGCGGAAGGTGACGTGGGTCACGCCGAAGGCCTGCCAGTGGGCCAGTTCCTCCGACCAGCGCCGCTCGTCACCGTCGCCGTGGTGGATCGTGGCGTCGATGCCGATCGCGGCGGGGTCGCGCCCGGCGTCGCGTATCCACTGCCGGAAGCGCGCGATCAGTTCGCCGCCCTCGTTGGTCGGACGCATGCGCGGGTTGAGGAACCAGCCATCCGAGATCTGGGCTGCGCGCTCGACCGCGCGTTCGTCGAAGGCGCCGAACCAGAGGGGTATCGGCCGCTGCACGGGAAGGGGGTTCAGTCCGGCGTCGCGCACCGTGTCGAACGTTCCCTCGAAAGTCACCAGGTCCTGGGTCCAGAGCAGGCGCAACAGGTCGGCCTGCTCGCGGATGCGCCGGGCGCGGGTGCGGAAGTTCTGTCCCATCGCCTCGTACTCGACCGCATTCCAGCCGAGGCCGACCCCGAAACGCAGCCGTCCGCCCGACAGGACATCGACCTCGGCCGCCTGCTTGGCGACGAGAGCGGTCTGGCGCTGGGGCAGGATCATGACGGCAGGTGCCAGTTCCAGCGTCCGCGTGACGGCCGCCAGGAAGCCCAGCGTCACGAACGGCTCGTGGAACATCCGCTCGTGCGTATAGTGCTTGGACCAGGGCACGTTCGGATCCGGACGCGCCGCGCCGAGGACGTGGTCGATACAGGTCAGATGCGCATAGCCCAGCCCTTCGACCGCCTGTGCGAAGTCGCGGATGACCGCAGGGTCCGTACCGATCTCCACCTGCGGGAAGGCGATCCCGAAGCGCATGTCCAGCCCCTCCTGTGCCCCCTTCAGGCGTGGGGCGGTCGAAGTCTAAGGCTGCGGCGCCGCCGCACACAAGGCGGCGGCGGATGGCGGCGGCGCCCGGCGGTCGCCATGGCGGCCCTGCTCGGCATCGGGCTCGCAGCGACAGCGCCGCCGGCCGCCGGTGTCACGCTGCGCACCTACTTTCTGGAGATGACCGACCGCGACCGCGGCGTTTACCTGACCGGGTTGATGGATGCGTTGCGCGCAGATCCGCTGCGGGAAAGCGACTTCGTCGGCTGCGTCGCCATGCAGGGGTCGCTGCGCATCCACGACTTCCTGACGGAGGTCGCGCGCACCCGGCCGGAGACGCTGATGCTCGACGTCGCCCCGTGGTTCTTCTATGGCGCTCGGACTCTCTGTGGTGCCGACGTTCCGCAGCCGCCCACCATCGTCATGCGGGATGCGGCAGGGGGGCCGCCGGTGATCGAGATCGCCCCCGTCGAAATGGCGACCGTTCCCGAAACCGCCCTCGCGGCCATGCTGGCGGCAGCGCCCGAGGCGGCACGTTCCACTGTCGGCGCTGCATCGGCCGGCACCCGGTCGACGGCAGAGCGGCACGGTCCGCCGCTTTGGGCGGCGGCTCTACTGGCCGCGGTCGCCGCTGCGGCAGCGACCGTGGCAGGCGCGTTTCTCCTACGCCGGCGCCGTATTCGGTAGGTATCCGCTCATGGCTCGCCGGCAGGCGTATCCGTGCCGCCACGGCGGTCGTTGGCGTGCGGCCGCCGCGTGATGAAGGTGCCCAGGGCGGTGGCGCAGATTTCGTCCCGGTCGGTACGTACGTCGCACCGCACGACCTGCGTGCGGCTGCCGCTGCGGACCACGTCGGCCGTCGCCGTGAGCGTATGGCCTTCCGCGGGTGCCAGATAGTTGACCTTCAGTTCCAGCGTCACGACGAGGCGCTTGCGCGTGTCGTAGTTGCCGCCGCCGGCCGCCGTACCCATGGCGACGTCGATCAGCGAGGCGACGACGCCGCCGTGCGCGACGTCGCGCACGTTGCGCTTATCCTCGTCGAGGTCGAGCGAGACGACGGCGTGCCCGTCCGCCATGGCGTGATAGGTGAGGCCGAGCCATCTGCGGAAACCGACGTCGGGCATCGTGGTTGCTTCTCTCTGTTTGAGGGGGCGTTCGAGCGGAAGGCCGGTGCCGCTCGGCCGCGCTCACGACGCGGTGGACGGGCCGGCCGAACGACGCGGCAGGGGGAGCAGGCCGGTCACTCCCGAACCAGGCTCGCCTCGGCCATCGCCGGATCGAGACCGAGGCCGAGACCCGGCTCGTCCGGCGGCAGCAGGAACACCCCCTCGGGCGTCACGTCCTCGCGCATGGCCGGGCCGGTGAACAGCCTTGTCTGGAAGGCGAGCAAGGCATTGTCGGGCATGAAATACTCGATCCACTGCACGTTGGGCAGGCCGGCGGCCATGTGCAGATGCACTGACTGCAGGTTCCATGGGGAGACGGGCATGCCGTGGGCGGTGGCGAAGGCGTGGATGCGCAGCCAATCGGTGATGCCGCCGGTGATCGCCGCGTTAGGCTGGACGATGTCGACCGCCTCGGTCTCGATCAGCCGCCGGAACTCGCCCAGGCCGACATGCTGTTCGCCGCCGACGACCAGCGTCGTCCCGGCCCGCTCGCGCACCCGGCGATAGCCGTCGATATCGTGCGGCGGCACCGGCTCCTCCAGCCAGTAGACGTCGTATCGTTCCCACGCCTTGAGCTGCCGGATCGCGGTGTCGACGTCCCAGCTGCCGTTGACGTCCACCATCAGGCGCACGTCCGGCCCGACGGCCGCGCGGACCTGTCGCACGCGCTCGGTCGCTTCGGTCGGGCTGACGAAGCTGCGCGTACCCCGGATCTTCAGCGCCCGATGCCCCGCCGCCACGTCCCGTGCAGCCCGCTCGGCCAGCCGGTCGGCCGGCAGATGATGGGCACAGTTGGCATAGGTCGGCACCCGCTCGCGCCGCCCCCCGAACAGGGCGGCAATCGGCAGGCCGGCGGCCTTGCCCTTGATGTCCCAGAGGGCGAAGTCCACTGCCGCTATGGCGAGGCGCATCAGCCCTTCCCCGCCGCGGCGGGGAAGGGCCTCGTACATCCGCCACCAGAGCTGTTCGGTCAGCATGGGGTCTGCGCCCAGGACCGTCGGCCGCAGGACGGTCTCCAGCAGTGCCTTGAGGATCGGTGCCGTCGTGGGCGTGGCGGCGGTGAAGCCCATGCCCGTCGGGCCGCCGTCCGTCGCTATGCCGACGATCAGGATCTCGCCGCCGGGGCCGGGCCCGCCGGAGGGCGCATCGGACCGATAGCGGTCGATGGTCAGGTTCACGATCTTCATGATGCTTCCCGATCAGGCGCTGCGGGGCCGGGGCAGCCCGGTGCCACCGGATGATCGGTCGGGGCGCGCGACCGGGTCAAGCCGCGGCTCGGGATCCCTTTCCGCGGGCGGGCAAGGACGTCGCGTTGACCTGGGTCAATGGCGCGGCGCGGCGCATCCGCTAGCGTCCCGGCCGACCGAAGCGCCCCATTGGAGCGCCCCGATCCAACGTCCTGACCGAACGCCCCGATCGCTGCCGACGACAAGGAGCATGCCATGGCGACGAAACCGCACTTCATCCGCTGGTTCGAGGAACTGGGGATCGGAGACGTGGCGCTGGTGGGCGGCAAGAACGCGTCGCTCGGCGAGATGTATCGCGAACTGGTGCCGCTGGGGGTCGCCGTGCCCAACGGCTTCGCCGTCACGGCCGAGGCCTACCGCCATTTCGTCGACGCCGCCGGCATCGACGGACAGATACGGGAACTGCTGTCCGGAATCGACAAGCGCGACATGGCCGACTTCGCCCGGCGCGGGCGTCTGCTGCGGGAGACGGTGTACGGTGCGGCGGTTCCCGACGACCTCGCGGTGGAGATCGCGGTCGCCTATCGGCGACTCGAGGCCGCCTATGGTGGGGAGACGAGCGTCGCCGTGCGCAGCAGCGCGACGGCCGAGGACCTGCCGACGGCATCCTTCGCCGGTCAGCACGAGAGCTTCCTGAACGTCGCCGGCGACGCGCAGGTTCTCGACGCTACCAAGCGTTGCTTCGCCTCGCTCTTCACCGACCGGGCCATTTCCTATCGTATCGACCAGGGGTTCGACCATCTCAAGGTCCTGCTGTCGGTCGGCATTCAGAAGATGGTGCGCGCCGACCTCGCGGCGAGCGGCGTCATGTTCTCGCTCGACACGGAGTCCGGCTTCCGCGACGTGGTCTTCGTGACCGGCGCCTGGGGGCTCGGCGAGACGGTCGTACAGGGAACGGTCGACCCGGACGAGTTCTACGTCCACAAGCCGACCTTCGCCGCGGGGCGACGGTGCGTGCTGCGGCGCAGTCTGGGCGCCAAGCAGCAGAAGATGATCTATGCGGTGGGATCGAGCCGTCACACGACCCGGACGCTGGCGACCTCGGAGGCCGAGCGCGACCGCTTATGCCTGTCCGATGAGGAGGTGATGGTTCTCGCCGACTACGCGATCAAGTGCGAGCGGCACTATGGCGCCAAGGCCGGCGAGGATCGGCCGATGGACATGGAGTGGGCGAAGGACGGGCTGACAGGCGAACTCTTTCTGATCCAGGCGCGGCCGGAAACGGTGGTCTCCCAGCGTGCGGCCGGCGGGTTCGAGCGCTGGGAGTTGAAAGGAACGGGCGAGGTGCTGGCGCGGGGCCGTGCGATCGGCGAGCGGGTGGGGGCCGGCCCGGTCAGGGTCGTGCGCGGGCCACGCGACCTCGAGCGATTTCAGCCGGGCGGCGTGCTCGTCGCC
Source organism: Alphaproteobacteria bacterium (assembly GCA_046296375.1). Lineage (GTDB taxonomy): Bacteria > Pseudomonadota > Alphaproteobacteria > JAJUGE01 > JAJUGE01 > Constrictibacter. Next base: position 21,046 of record JBKBLL010000011.1, read on the forward strand.
GACACGACGACGCCGGACTGGGAGCCGGTGATGAAGAACGCGGCGGCCATCGTCACCAACCGTGGCGGGCGTACCTGCCACGCCGCCATCGTCGCGCGCGAACTCGGGATCCCGGCCGTCGTCGGTGTCGGCGACGCCACCGAGGTGCTCGCCGACGATGCGACCGTGACCGTGTCGTGCGCGGAAGGCGACGAGGGACGGGTCTATGCCGGTTCGGTTCCGTTCGCGATGGAGACCACCGCGGTTGTCGAGGGGCCCCGGCCGCGCACCCACGTGATGGTGAACCTGGGCAACCCGGAACTCGCCTTCCGCACGAGCTTCGTGCCGAACGACGGGGTCGGGCTGGCGCGTATCGAATTCATCATTTCGGAGCATGTGCGCGCTCATCCGATGGCGCTCCTCCATCCCGAGCGCGTGGAGGATCCGCGCGAGCGTGCCGAAATCGCGCGCCTGACGCGGCATCATGGCGGCGATGGCGCGGCCTTCTTCGTGGAGAAACTGTCGGAAGGCGTCGGGACACTCGCCGCCGCCTTCTGGCCGAAGCCGGTGATCGTGCGCCTGTCCGACTTCAAGACCAACGAATATGCCAGCCTGGTCGGCGGCCGCTGGTTCGAGGGCAGCGAGCCGAACCCGATGCTGGGTTTTCGCGGCGCGGCGCGCTACGCCCATCCCGCCTATGCGGAGGGCTTCGCGCTGGAGTGCGCTGCGCTCGCCAGGGTGCGGGGCGAGATGGGCCTGAGCAACGTCAAGGCCATGGTCCCCTTCTGCCGCCGCGTCGACGAGGGCGAGGCCGTCGTCGCGCTGATGGCGAAGCACGGACTGGTGCGCGGCCGGGACGGGCTGGAGATCTATGTGATGTGCGAGATCCCCAACAACGTGATACAGATCGACGCCTTCGCACGCATTTTCGACGGCTTCTCGATCGGCTCGAACGACCTGACCCAGCTCATCCTCGGCGTCGACCGCGATTCCGAACTGGTCGCATTCGACTATGACGAGCGCGATCCCGGTGTCCTGGAGACAATCCGCCTCGCCATCGAGGGGGCGCGCCGCAACGGCCGGCATATCGGGATCTGCGGGCAGGCTCCCTCGGACTATCCCGAGATCGCGGAGTTTCTCGTCCGCCACGGCATCGACTCGATCAGTCTCACTCCCGACCGGGTGGTGCCGACGACCGAACTGATCCGCCGTATCGAGGCGGAGGCGTAGCGCTCAGCCGGCGAGGCGGGTCGCGACCGTCCACCAGCCAGGGCGCTCGTCGGCGACGCCGCCTGCCGCGCGTCGCCGGCGTGGTCGAAGATGGCGAAGCAGGTCGCGCCGCTGCCGGACAGGCGCGCGAGCAGGCAGCCGTCCGTGCCTGCCAGTGCCGCCAGTGCCGGGCCGATGTCCGGCACTAGGGCCGTCGCCGCGTCGGCAAGATCATTGCCGTATGTCGCGAGCCGGTCGGCCAGCGCGGCCGCATCCGGCAGATCGTGAAAGGCGGCGGGGGAGGGCGCGGCCTTGGTCCTGGGGGCCGTCGCGGCCCCTTCGCGCCGCATGCGGAAGACGTCCGCGGTCGCCAGCGCCGTGCCGGGGTTGGTGAGGACGAGCGCGCAGGGCGGCAGCGGGCCGGCCGGCTCCAGGATGTCGCCGATGCCGCGGACCCGGGTCGGTTGGCCGGTCAGGCACACCGGGACGTCTGCGCCGAGCCGGAGTGCGAGCGCTGCCAGTTCCTCTTCGCCCGGCGAGACGTCCCACAGGGTGCAGAGCGCACGCAGTACCGCGGCCGCGTCGGCCGAGCCGCCGCCGATCCCGGCCGCGACCGGCAGGTTCTTGGTGAGCCGTATCCGGGCGCCGGCCGCGACGCCCAGCCGGTCGCGCAACAGGCGTGCGGCGCGGAGCGCCAGATTCTCGTCCGGACGGCCGCCGATCGCGTGGGCGAACGGCCCGTCCAACTCCAGCCGGAGCGTTTCGGCGGGCGACACCGTCAGCATGTCGTGCGCGTCGGCGAAGACGACCAGGCTGTCGAGCAGGTGATAGCCGTCGGGGCGGCGGCCGACGACATGCAGGAACAGGTTGATCTTGGCGGGCGCGCGCACGGCGACCAACCCGCCGTCCGGCGCCGTCATCGGTGAGCGGTGGTCAGCCGCCGCCCTGCGCCGCCCTGACCGAGCAGCCGTCCAGGCCGCAGCGCAGCTTGGTCTCGATTTTGGAAATTCGCTTGTCGTCGGGGTCCATGCGTAGTGCGTGTGACCATTGGAAGCGTGCCTCGATGCGCCGCCCGACCTTCCAGTAGGCGTCGCCCAGATGCTCGTTGATGGTGGGATCGCCCGGTTCGAGTTGGACCGCACGCTCGAGTTCGGTCACGGCCTCTTCGTAGCGGCCGGTGACATAGTAGGCCCAGCCGACGCTGTCGGCGATGAAGCCGTCGTCCGGACGGAGTTCGGCGGCGCGCCGTACCAGCCGCTCGGCCTCCTCCAGGTTCTCGCCCCGGTCGAGCCAGGAGTAGCCGAGATAGTTGAGGACGTAGGGCTGGTCCGGGCTCAGCTCGAGGGCCTGCTCCAGGTCGGCCTGGGCACGATCCCATTGCCCGGAGCGCTCCAGCGCGATGCCGCGCGCATAGACGAGCCCCCAGTGGTGCGGCTCGAGCGTGCCCACCTGCGCGACGGCCCGGTCATAGGCGGCGACGGCCTCGCCGAAACGCTCCCGGCCCCGCAGGATGTGACCGAGCGCCAGATAGGCGTCGATCCGTCCGGTTTCCGCTTCGCTCGCGAACGTCTCCAGGGTGCCGACCGCGTCGTCGGTTCGGTCCAGCTGGTCCAGGCTGCGCGCCACGCGCACGGTCAAGGCGGCAGCGAAGGGACTGGAACCGACGATGGCCGAATAGAGCGCGTGCGCTTCCGCGTGACGCTTCTGGATCTCCAGGATCTCGCCGATCAGCAGCGTGCTCATGGCATAACCCGGTCGTACGCCCTCCGCGAGCCGGGCGTGTACCAGGGCCATGGCCAGTTCGCGGTCGTCGTAATAGGCGCCGGCGACGTTGAAGAGCGCCTCCGCGACGCCGCCGGGCGCGTCCGCGACGATCGGTGCAGGGGCGTCAGCCCCGGCGGGCCGCGAGGGCATCAGCACCGTCGACTGCGGCTGTGCCCGCCGATAGGCCTCGCGCAGTTCTTCTCCGCGCTCGGCCTTTCCGTGGCGCTCCAGGAAGTCGGCGATGATCTGCACGACCCGCAGGGAGGGCTCGATGCCGTCCGACAGCAGTTCCTCATACGCCGTGGCGGCGGCGTCGGGACGGTCTGCCACGTCGTTGATCAGGCCGCGATGCAGGGTGAGCAGGCGCTGGAAGCCGCGCTGGTCGGTGCCGGATTCCAGGGCGGCCAGGGCGGCGTCGGGACCTTCCTGCGGCAGGGTCAGCCACGCCATGAGGAGGGGGCGCAGCGCCGCGTTGTAGCGCAGTGGCGGAATCGTCTCCACCAGGCGGTGCGCCTCGGCGGGACGGCCTTCCCGAACATGTTCAGTCGCCACCCGGAGCAGGGCGAGGGTCAGGCCCTGCTCTTCGGAGATCAGCCGCTCGGCCAGCGGCAGGGCGTCATCGAACCGTCCGTCGCTCAGCCGCAGCAGAAATACGCGCTGGACCAGCTCGAGATTGTCCGGATCGTAGGCGAGCGCGCGCTCGAGCTGGTCCGCGGCGCTTCGGAGGTCGAACTGGCGTTCGGCATGACGTCCCGCCAGATACGCGCCGGAGAACGTGCGTCCCCAGCCGGAGGCCGGACGGCGTTCGGACGTCTTGGCCGAGAGGCCGGGGTCCGCCGCCGGCGCCGCGACGACCGGAGGGGCCAGCAGGCCGAGGGAGGCGGTCAGGGCCAAAGCGCGCAGCAGAGACGTCATGCGCAAACCACTCCGGAAAAAGTACCTTATCCCGCGTGACGGCTGGCTCCGTCACATGTTCGGATAGTTGGGACCACCACCGCCCTCGGGCGTGACCCAGACGATGTTCTGGGTCGGATCCTTGATGTCGCACGTCTTGCAGTGCACGCAGTTCTGCGCGTTGATCTGCAGCCGCGGCTGGCCACCCTCCTCAATGATCTCATAAACGCCGGCTGGACAGTAGCGCTGTTCCGGGGCGTCGTATCGCGCGAGATTGACGGTGATCGGCACCGACGGATCCTTGAGCGTCAGGTGCGCGGGCTGGTTCTCTTCGTGGTTCGTGTTGGAGAGGTAGACCGAGGAGGCGAGGTCGAAGCTGATCTCGCCGTCGGGCCGCGGATACTCGATCGGCTTCGCCTGGTCCTTCGGCACCAGGCTCTCATTGTCGGCCTTCTGGTGGCGCAGCGTCCAGGGCGCCTTGCCGCCCAGCAGCTTCTGGTCGAGGCCGGCATAGAGCATCGCGCCCCAGAGACCCCAGCGAAACGCGGGCTTGAAGTTGCGGGCGCGCCACAGCTCGTCGTGCAGCCAGGAGGCCTTGTAGGCCTCCGGGTAGGCGCCGACCTCGTCCCGCCCCTCGCGGCCGCCCTTCAGGGCCTCGAAGGTCGCCTCCGCGGCCAGCATGCCGGTCTTGATGGCGGCGTGGCTGCCTTTGATGCGCGGCACGTTGAGGAACCCGGCATCGTCGCCGATCAGCATGCCGCCCGGGAAGACCAGTTTCGGCAGGGACTGGACGCCGCCGGCGCTGATGGCGCGGGCGCCGTAGGCGATGCGCTTGCCACCCTCCAGGAACTGCCGGATGGCGGGGTGGGTCTTGTAACGCTGGAACTCGCGAAAGGGGTTGAGGTGCGGGTTCTTGTAGTCCAGCCCGACGACGAAACCGATGGAGACCGTATTGTCCTCCAGGTGGTACATCCACGATCCGCCATAGGTGTCCGACTGCATCGGCCAGCCGGCCGTGTGCATCACGAGGCCCTGCTTGTGCTTGGCCGGATCGATCTCCCAGATCTCTTTCAGGCCGATGCCGTATTTCTGCGGCTGGGCGTTCTCGCGCAGCCGGAAACGGTCGATCAGCTGGCGGCCGAGATTGCCGCGGCAGCCCTCGGCGAAGAAGGTGTACTTGGCGTGGAGTTCCACGCCGGGCGTGTAGTTCGCCGTCTGCTCGCCGTCCTTGCCGATGCCCATGTCGCCGGTGGCGACGCCCTTCACGCTGCCGTCCTCATGGTAGAGGACCTCGGCCGCGGCGAAGCCGGGATAGACCTCGACGCCGAGCTCGGCTGCCTGCTCGCCCAGCCAGCGGGTCAGGTTGCCCAGGCTGCCGGCATAGTTGCCGTGATTGTGGAAGGTCGCGGGAAGCAGGAGGTTCGGGATGCGGACCGAGCCCTTCTCGGTCAGGAGGAGAAAACGGTCCTCGGTGACTTCGGTCAGGAGCGGCGCGCCCTTCTCCTTCCAGTCGGGGATCAGTTCGGTGAGCGCGCGCGGGTCGAAGACGGCGCCGGACAGGATGTGCGCGCCGACCTCGGAGCCCTTCTCCAGGACGCACACGCTGACTTCGTGGCCCTGTTCGGCCGAGAGCTGCCGGAGTCTGATGGCGGCGGCCAGTCCGGCGGGTCCGCCGCCGACGACCACCACATCGAACTCCATGCTTTCGCGTTCCATCTGTTCCCCTCGTCCTCTATACCTGGGGCCTCGGCGTCGACCGGGCTCTGGGTCCGGCGGCGCCTTCCAGGGCGCACGTCGGTCATGAAGGCGGTCAAGATAGTGCAGAGGGGCGGCGGTTGCCATGCCGGCGCGGCATGAGGCGGCCGCACTCCTGCGCTGGCTGATCGAAGCGGGCGCGGACGAGGCGATCGGCGAGACGCCCGTCGATCGGTTCGCAGCGTTGCCCGCCCACGCGGCCCCCGTGCCGTCACGAGCGCCCGCTCGAGCCCGGTCGGATCCCGGCTCGGCCCTGCCTGCAGGCAACCCTGCGATCTCGGCATCTCCAGCCGTCGCGGCCTCCGCTCCAGGCGTCCCAGTCCCGGCCGCGCCGATGGAGGCGTCACGCGTCGCCGGCCGGGCGGCGAGCGAAGCGGCCCAGGCGGACGACATGGACGCGTTGCGGCGTATGGTGGAGGCGTTCGAGGGCTGCGCGCTCAAGGCGACCGCGACCAACACGGTCTTCTGCGACGGCAACCCCAAGGCCCGCCTCATGTTGATCGGCGAGGCGCCGGGCGCCGAGGAGGACCGTCGCGGTCTGCCCTTCGTCGGCGCGAGCGGACGCCTGCTCGACCGGATGCTGGGCGCCATCGGCCTCGACCGCGGCGGCGCCTTCATCACGAACGTCATCTACTGGCGCCCGCCCGGCAACCGTACGCCGCTGCCGGCGGAGGTCGCGGCCTGCCTGCCGTTCGTCGAGCGGGCGATCGAACTGGTGGATCCAGCCGTTCTCGTGCTGCTGGGCGGCGCGTCGGCGAAGACGCTGCTGGGCCGGCAGGAGGGGATCATGCGACTGCGCGGCCGCTGGCACGCATTCGCGACCCCGCGGATGGCGCGACCGATCCCCGCCATGGCAACCTTTCACCCGGCCTATCTGCTGCGCTCGCCGGCCCAGAAACGCGAGGCATGGCGCGATTTTCTCGCCGTCCGGGAGAAGCTCGACGCCGAGATGTGACCGATGTGGCGGTCCAGGCATCAGACTCCCGCTTGCCAAGCGCGGCGCGCATAAACTACTTGTTTACCCCCGTGGAAAACACGAATGCACCGAAGGCCGGCTCTGCGCGGCCGCTCCGAGGGGGAGCCCGTCGCCTGATCGCCGGCTTGGCGGCGGCCGTGGTGATGTCGGCGTCGATGAGCGCTTCGGGCTTCGATCTGGGCCTCGGCGACATCAATGCGGCCCGGCCGGCGCAGATGCCCCGTCTCCTGTCGACGGACGATGCGTCCCGCTACCGCCGCATCTTCGACATCCAGGAGGAAGGGGACTGGGGCAAGGCCGACGAGCTCATCGCGGGCCTCAAGGACCGGATCCTGCTCGGCCACGTCCTGTTCCAGCGCTACATGCACCCGACCCGCTACCGCTCTTCCTACGAGGAGTTGCGGTCGTGGATGACGGAATATCGCGATCATCCCGATGCCGAGCGGGTGTACGAACTGGCGTTGCGGCGCAAGCCGAAGGACGCGCCCGGACCCCGCGCGCCGGATGTCGGGGCGCCGCCGCCCGACGTCGCCGGTACGCCCGTCGGCGCGAAGTCGCCCCCGCGGATCATCGTCACCCTGCGCGAGGCCCAACTCTCCGGGCGCGTCAACGACCTGATCGGGAAAGGGCTGAACGCCGAGGCCGAGAAGGCGCTCTACGACGGCGTCGACGCGGTCTCGGTGCCGGCCTTCGACCGGATGCGGGCCGACATTGCGATGGCCTATTATGTGGCCAACGATAACGGCAAGGCCTACGAACTGGCCTCTGCGGGAGCCTTCCGGTCGAGCGACAGCGTGTCCGTCGGCCACTGGGTCGCCGGGCTGTCCGCCTTCCGCCTCGGCGACCTGCGCAGTGCCGTCCTGCATTTCGAGCAGCACTCGCTGTCGCCTGCGGCACTCTCGTGGAACGTGGCGGCGGGGGCCTACTGGGCGGCACGGGTGCATCTGCGGCTGCGCCAGCCGGTCCAGGCGGAGCACTGGCTGCGACGCGCGGCCGAGCATCCGCGGACCTTCTACGGCCTGATAGCGCGGCGTGCGCTGGGTCTGGACAGTGCGCTGGACTGGTCCGAGCCGTCCCTCACCCGGGCGGATGTCGAGCGGGTGATGAGCATCCCCGGCGGCCGGCGCGCCATCGCGCTTGCCGAGGTCGGGCAGACCGTGCTCGCCGAGGAGGAGTTGCGCGCGCACATCTGGAAGATCGGGCACGAGCATGCGCGTTCGCTGCTCGCCGTCGCCGATGCGATCCAGCTGCCGCATACGGCGGTGCGCGCCGGCAGCCGACTCGCCCAGTTCGGCGACTCTACGCGTGATCGCGCGCTCTATCCCACGCCGCCCTGGACGCCCGTCGACGGTTTCAAGATCGATCGGGCGCTGATCTATGCCTTCATGCGGCAGGAATCGCAGTTCCGTACGCGCGCGACCAGCCCCGTCGGTGCACGCGGGCTGATGCAGCTCATGCCGGCGACCGCGACGTCCCTCACCGAAGAGTACGACTTCACCGGCAAGACGCAGGAAGTCCTCTACGAGCCCCAGCTGAACGTGACGCTGGGGCAGCAGTATCTGACCTGGCTGCTGGAACGCGGCGAGGTCGACGGCAATCTGTTCAAGCTGGCCGTCGCCTACAATGCCGGTCCCGGGAATCTCCGCCGCTGGGAGCGGAACGGCGATTTCCGCGACGACCCGCTGCTCTTCATCGAGAGCCTGCCGGCGCGGCAGACGCGGATCTTCGTGGAAAGGGTCCTGTCCAATTTCTGGATCTACCGGCAGCGGATGGGGCAGCCCAACCCGTCGCTGGATGCGGTCGCCGCCGGCGAATGGCCCCGCTACGCGCCGCTCGACGCGCCCTCGCTCAATCTCGCACAGAACGTCCGGAACTGACGCCCCGGGGGACCGATGTCACGGATCGACGAATCCCTGCCCTTCATCCCCGTTTCGATCGCGGTGCTGACCGTCTCCGACACGCGCGACGAGGCGGGCGACGTGTCGGGGCGGACCCTGATCGAGCGGCTGACGGGCGCCGGTCACCGGCTTGCCGATCGCGCCATCGTCAGGGACGAGGTCGACGCGATCGCGGCGCAGCTGCGGGCGTGGATCGCCGACCCCGCGATCGACGCGGTGATCGCGACGGGCGGCACCGGCGTGACCGGCCGGGACGTGACGCCCGAAGCCTTCGCGTCGGTCTACGAGAAGGAGATCGCCGGCTTCGGCGAACTGTTCCGCTGGCTCAGTTTCCAGAAAATCGGCACGTCGACCATCCAGTCGCGCGCCACGGCCGGCGTCGCCGGCGGTACCTATCTCTTCGCCCTGCCGGGCTCGCCGGGGGCGTGTCGCGACGGTTGGGACGACATCCTGCGCTGGCAGCTCGATGCCCGCTATCGGCCCTGCAATTTCGTGGAGGTCATGCCGCGCCTGCAGGAGCATGTGAAGCCGCGCAAGTGAGGGGCGCGGGCGGCCGGTCGAACCGCCCCCGCCCCCGCCTGGCCGTTACTCCGCCGCCTCCCGGCGCGTCGCGTAGCTTTCCAGGTCGTAGCCGCGCAGATAGTCGGGCAGATGCACGCCGGGCTTCAGGCGCGGGTCGGCCATCGCCTCCCCGGCGACCAGCTTCAGCGGCACCACGCCGGCCCAGACGTCGAGGTCGTAGTCCGGTTCGTCGTCGACGGGATGGCCGGTTCGGATCTTCGTCGCGGCCTCCTCGATCTTCATCGACAGCACCATGGTCGCCTTGAGTTCCTGTTCCGTCACGGGCCGGATTTCGGCCCAGCGGCCGGGGAACAGGCGTTCGGTGAAGGCCTCCAGGGTCTTCAGCTTCTCGTCGGCATCCGTGACCGCCTCGGCCTGACCGAAGACCATCACGGCACGGTAGTTGACCGAATGGTGGAAGCCCGAGCGCGCCAGGACCAGTCCGTCGAGCAGGCTGACATTGACGCAGACCGGCACGCCGCCTCGCACCGTCCGCAGCATCCGGCTGGCCGACGAACCGTGCCAGAACAGCCGGTCGTCCTCGCGCCAGTAGCTCGTGGAGGTGACGTAGGGATGGCCGTCGAAGACATAGCCGACATGCGCGACGATCCCCGCGTCGAGCACCGCGTAGGTCGTTTCGCGGTCATAGTGGGCACGCTTGTTCAGCCGCTTGATGCGGGTGCGCGGTGTCGGCTTGAAGTCGGTCATCCTTGCTCCTCATTGAGACGTGGTCAGGCCGGATTGGCCTGCAGCCATGCGATCACGTCCTCCGCGTTCCTTTGTGGCGGGAAGACGGGATAGAAGACGGTCTCCACCGCTCCGTCCCGGAGGATCAGCGTCAGGCGGCGGATCAGCGTCATCCCGGCGACCTCGAAGGTGGGCAGGTGGAGCGCCCGCGCGAACCGAAGCTCGCTGTCGCTGAGGACGGCGAAGGGCAGATGCAGCCGCTCCGCCATCTCGCGCTGATAGGCCGTGTCCTGCGCGCTAAGGCCGAAGACGGCAGCACCCAGCGCCGCAAGCTCGGCATGGTGGTCGCGGAAGGCGCAGGACTGCGGCGTGCAACCGCGGGCACCGGGTATTTCGTTCCAGCCGGGCGGCGGATCCTCGTCCGGCCGCCCTGTGCGCGGATAGGCGTAAACGACGGTCCGGCCGGACAGCGCCGACAGATCGACCGGGCTTCCGTCCGTCGCCGGCAATGCGATCGCCGGCAGCCGCATGCCGGGAAGATGCTCGGCGCCCCCGTCGTTCGCAGGTACCGGCAGACCGCCGGGCAGGCTGTAAAGGTCGTCGCTGCGCGCCATACGGGTCCCGCCCACGGGAGGACCGCTCTGTGCGGCCCCGTTGAAACCGTGGAAGCTTAGGGGCACAGTGGCCCCATGGACAGGGCCAATCCAAGGGGTATCGCTGGAGCCATTATGAAGGATCGCGTCAAGGGCGGACAGCGGAATGGCGAGCGCGGGGCGGGTGGAACGAGCCTCGTCGCGCTCGGTTTCGCCCGCGGCACGGGTACGCCGCTGCACCGACAGCTCTACGATCAGTTGCGTGAGGCGATCCTGGTCGGGCGGCTGGCGCCGGGGGCGCGGCTGCCATCGACGCGGGGGCTGGCGGCGGAACTCGCGCTGTCGCGCAACACGGTGGCGACGGCCTTCGAGCAGCTGCTCTCCGAAGGCTATGTGGAGGGTCGCGTCGGGGCCGGCACCTATGTCTCCAACGTCCTGCCCGAGGTCCGGCCGGACGGCGCGGTCGCGGGAACGCGGCCGGCAGATGCCGGCCTGCCGGCGCTGCCGTCGCGCCGTGGCGAGGCGATCGCCGCTGCCATCCCGGTACGGCCGTCGCGCCACGCCGCGTTCGCGCTGGCGGCGGCGGAACTCGACGCCGTCGCCGCGGGCGAATGGGGGCGGGCGATGGCGCGCTGGTGGCGCCATCCGTCCGGAGAGCTCATGCGCGAGCGCGACCCGTCCGGCTGGCTGCCGTTGCGCAGAGCCATCGCGGCCTATCTCGGCGCGGTGCGCGCCGTCCGCTGCACGCCGGAACAGGTGATGATCGTCTCGGGTGCGCAAGCCGGGCTCGACCTCTCGGCCCGCCTGCTCCTAGATCCCGGCGAGACGGCGTGGATCGAGGAGCCGGGCTATGCCGGGCTGCAT
>JBKBLL010000012.1:0-31663 GCA_046296375.1 Alphaproteobacteria bacterium
GATCTCCCCAGGGGCAGCGAGATCCTGTTCTCGGCCCTCAACATCAAGGGCATGATCCGGATCGTGGAGAAGCAGGGGTTCGTGCCCGTGCCGATCGACCTCGACCTGGAGAGGATGGCCCCGCGCCTCGACCTCGTCGAGCGGGCGATCGGCCCGAACACGCGCGCCATCGTGGTGGCGCATCTGTTCGGCACCCGGCTCGACCTCGACGCCGTCGTCGACCTCGCCCACCGCAAGGGGCTGGTGGTGTTCGAGGACTGCGCCCAGGCGTTCGACGGCCAGGCCTACAAGGGGCATCCGCGCTCGGACGTGGTGATGTTCAGCTTCGGGCCGCTCAAGACCGCGACGGCGCTCGGCGGCGCCATCCTGCGGGTGCGCGACGCCGGGCTGCGGAACCGGATGCGGGCCATCCAGGACGCCTATCCCGTGCCCGCACGCGGCCATTATGCGAAGCGCGTCCTGAAGTTCATGGCCTTGAAGTTCGTCCTGCTACCGCCGGTCTTCGGCGCGCTGTTCCGCGTCTGCCACCTGCTCGGCAGGGACTACGAGGACCCGGTCAGCGACGCCGTGCGCAACGTCGCGAGCCTGGGATCGGCGAAGAAGATCCGCAAGCGCATGCCCGGCCCGATGCTGGCCGTGCTGGAGCGGCGCCTGACCCGCTGGCGGGAGGGGTCCCTCGACGGGTTCGCGCGGATGGGCGAGTCGCTGAAGCGAAAGATCGGGGACGCGGTCGTTCTGCCCGCGTCCGCGAACCGCATCCATAACTACTGGGTCTTTCCGATCCTCACGGAAGAACCGATGCGGCTGATCCGGGCCCTGCGTGCGGCCGGATTCGACGGTGCCAACCTGCCGCGCTCCAAGACGGTGGCGGCGCCCTCCGGGCGACCCGACCTGGAGCCGGAGACGGCCAAGGACGCGCTCGACCATCTGGTCGTCCTGCCCTGCTATCCCGGCATGACGGAAGCCGACCTGGAACGGCAGGCCAAGATCGTGCGCGAGGTGGCGCGCCCGCACCGGCCGACCCAGGCCCTCGCGGCGGAATAGCGGCTCGGCTTCAGCGGAGCAGGGGCACACCCGCGGAGCGCATCTCCCCCAGGGCGAGATCGGGCCGCGACGGCGGCATCATGCCGTAGGAGCAGATCAGGAAGCGCGCCATGCCCGCATCGGCCGGTGCCGGCGCGCCGCTCTGCGCCGCCCGGATTTCCGCCACGCAGCCGCGCATGAACGGCCCCGCCCAGCGCGGCAGGTAGCGGGCGCATGCCTCCCAGGCGAGATAGTCCGGGTGGCCCGGCGGCAGCCAGCCCGCCTCGTAGAGCGTCCGTCCCGCGCCGCCTGCGGCTCCCGCGGTCAGGGCCGCGGCCAGAAGCCCGCCTATCGCCGTCGCGCGCAATCGCATCCCATGAACTTAGCGACAGAAGGACGGCCCTTGTAGGGGTCAGCCAGAGCGGCGCCCGAGGACCTGGAGCAGTTCGGCCACCTTGCGCCGCTGGTCGGCCGGGTCGCCGCTCGCGATGGCATGCTCGACGCAGTGCTCGACATGGTCCTTGAGGACCTCCTCCTCGACGCGCCGGAGTGCCGCGCGCACCGCCTGTACCTGGGTGACGACGTCGATGCAGTAGCGATCCTGCTCCACCATCCGGGCGATGCCGCGCACCTGCCCCTCGATGCGGGCGAGCCGCTTCAGGCATGATCGGGTCGTATCGTCTTTCATCTTGATACTATACCCCCCTATCGTATATCTGCCGGTCAGATGCGGTGCCGCCGCCGCCGGGTCAAGGCTCGTGGCGGACGCTAACCGGGCGAGGGCCATGTCCAACTGTCACCATACACCCGGCAAGCCATCGGACGGGCCATCGGGTGGGCCATCGGGTGGGTACGACGACCCGCCGAAGCCGCGCGACCCGGTCTGCGGCATGACGGTCGACCCGGCGACGGCCAAGCACAGTGCGGTCCATGGCGGGGGGACGTTCTGGTTCTGCTGCGCGCGCTGCCGCGAGCGGTTCGAAGCGGAGCCCGAACGCTGGCTGGCCGCGGGCGAAGCGAAGCCCTCCGCGCCGCCGGGGGCGGCGGACGCCCTGCACGTCTGCCCGATGTGCGAGGGCGTCGAGAAGATCGGGCCGGGGACCTGTCCCAAATGCGGGATGGCGCTGGAACCGGCGGTGCCGGTCGCCGCCACCGTCACGCGCTACACCTGCCCGATGCATCCCGAGGTCGAGAGCGACGCGCCGGGCGACTGCCCGATCTGCGGCATGGCGCTGGAGCCCGTGACCGTCGCGGCCGAAGCGCCCCCCAACCCCGAGCTGGTCGATTTCCGGCGCCGTTTCGCCGTGGGCGCCGTCTTCACCCTGCCGCTTTTCCTGCTGGCCATGGGCACGCATCTGGTCGACCATCACGGCGCGATCCCGTCCGTGCTGTCGCATTGGATCCAGTTCGCGCTGGCTACGCCCGTGGTGATCTGGTCCGGCCTGCCGTTCTTCCGGCGTGCCTGGTCGTCGCTGGTCACGCGCAACCTCAACATGTTCACGCTGATCGGCATCGGCACCGGTGCGGCCTATGCCTACAGCGCGGTCGCGACCGTCGCACCCGGCCTGTTCCCGGAGGGGTTCCGGCTGCACGACGGCGGCGTCGACGTCTACTTCGAGGCGGCGGCCGTGATCATCGTCCTGGTCCTGCTCGGCCAGATTTTGGAACTGCGCGCCCGCGAGCGGACCGGGGACGCCGTCCGCGCCCTGCTCGACCTTGCGCCGAAGACGGCCCGGCGCGTCGACGCCGACGGCAGCGACCGGGATATTCCCCTCGACCGCCTCCGGGTCGGCGACCGGCTGCGCGTGCGCCCGGGTGATCGCATCCCGGTGGACGGCATCGTCGAGGACGGGCGCAGTGCCGTCGACGAGTCCATGGTGACGGGCGAGGCGATGCCGGCGCCCAAGGCACCCGGCGACGCCGTGATCGGCGGTACGCTGAACGGCACCGGCGGCTTCGTCATGCGCGCCGAGCGCGTGGGAGCGGATACGCTGCTGGCGGGCATCGTCCAGATGGTGGCCGCCGCGCAGCGCAGCCGGGCGCCGATCCAGCGCGTCGCGGACCGCGTGGCGGGCCTGTTCGTCCCGGCCGTCGTCGCGATCGCGGTGCTCGCTTTCGTCGCCTGGTCGCTGTTCGGGCCGCCGCCCGCGCTGGCGCATGCCCTGATCGCCGCGGTCGCGGTCCTGATCATCGCCTGCCCGTGCGCCCTGGGCCTCGCCACGCCGATGTCGATCATGGTCGGCACCGGCCGCGGTGCCGGCGAGGGGCTTCTGTTCCGCAATGCCGAGGCCCTGGAGGCCTTCGAGAAGATCGACACGCTGGTGGTCGACAAGACGGGTACCCTGACAGAGGGACGGCCGCGGCTCGTCGCCGTCGAAACCGTCGGCGACAACGGCGAGGCGGAACTCCTGGGGCTGGCGGCCGCGCTGGAACGGAGCAGCGAGCATCCGCTTGCCGCCGCCGTCGTCGCGGCGGCGCGCGAGCGCGATCTGGCGGTCGGGGACGCCGCGGACTTCGCATCGGAGAGCGGCGAGGGCGTCCACGGCACGGTCGCAGGGCGGCGGGTCGCCGTCGGCAACCGGCGCCTGCTGGAGCGGCTCGGCGTTGCCGCCGGACCGCTGCCCGACATCGCGGAACGGTTGCGCGCCGACGGAGCGACCGCGATCCTGGTCGCGGTCGACGGACGGGCGGCCGGCGTGCTCGCGGTCGCCGACCCGGTGAAGGCGGGCACGGCCGAGGCACTGCGCGCGCTCCATGCGGAGGGCCTGCGCATCGTCATGCTCACCGGCGACGCGCGGACCACGGCGGAGGCGGTCGCTGCGCGGCTGGGTATCGACGAGGTCGAGGCGGAGGTCCTGCCTGCCGACAAGGCGCGGACGGTCCAGCGGCTGCGCGCCGAGGGCAGGCGGGTGGCGATGGCGGGCGACGGCGTCAACGACGCTCCGGCCCTCGCCGCCGCCGAGGTGGGCGTCGCCATGGGGACGGGGACGGACGTGGCGATCGAGAGCGCGGGCGTCACACTGGTGAAGGGCGACCTGCGCGGTATCGTGCGGGCGCGCCGGCTCAGCCGCGCGACCATGCGCAACATCCGCCAGAACCTCTTCCTCGCCTTCGTCTACAACGCCATGGGCGTGCCGATCGCAGCCGGCGTGCTCTACCCCTTCGTCGGCATGCTGCTGAGCCCGATGGTGGCGGCGGTGGCGATGAGCCTGAGTTCGGTGTCGGTCATCGGCAACGCGCTGCGCCTGCGCGCGGCGCGCCTCTGACCGGTCCGCCTGTAACCGTTCCGCCTGTTTCCTGTCCGGCCTCGCCGACCTACTCGAACGTCCGCTCCTTCCAGAACGGGTACCAGTCAGGCATCTCGCTGCTGGGCTTCATGGCGAACTTCGCGGGGCGCTTCTCCAGGAAGGACTGGATGCCTTCGCGCGCATCGGCGTTGGCGCCCATGTAGCGGATGCCGCGGCTGTCGACCTTGTGCGCTTCCATCGGGTGGTCGGCGCCGGCCATCTTCCAGAGCATCTGCCGGCAGAGCGCCACCGACACGCCCGACGTGTTGTCGGCGATCTCGCGCGCCAGTGCCCGTGCCGCCGGCAGCAGGTCGTCCGGCTCGTGGATCGAGCGGACCAGGCCGCCCGCCTTCGCCTCCTCGGCATCGAAGATGCGGCCCGTCAGCACCCACTCCTGGGCTTGGCCCATCCCGACGAGGCGCGTCAGGAACCAGCTCGAGCAGGCCTCCATGACGAGGCCGCGGCGGCTGAAGACGAAGCCGAAGCGCGCCTTGGTCGAGGCGAGGCGGATGTCCATGGCGAGCTGCATGGTGACGCCGATGCCGACCGCCGGGCCGTTGATGGCGCCGATGATCGGCTTCTTCATGTCGTACATGCGCAGCGTCATGCGCCCGCCGCCGTCGCGCAGCCGGTCATCGCCGTCGACGAAGTCCTTCTTCGCCGCATCGAACGTCTCGCCGCCGGCCGACAGGTCGGCCCCTGCGCAGAAGGCGCGGCCGGCGCCGGTGACGACGATGGCCCGCACCGCGTCGTCCCCGTCCGCCCGGTCGAGTGCGGCGATCGACTCCTCGCGCATCGTGGCGTTGTAGGCGTTCAGCTTGTCCGGCCGGTTCATCGTGAGGGTGAGGATGCCGTCCTCCACCTCGTAGAGCAGCGTCTCGTAGCTCATCGGTGCGCTCCGTTCAGGGATCGCACCGAGTAGTGCCGCAGGCGGAAGCGGCGTGCAATGCGGGTGCGTGAGCCGGTATATTCCCCGCTGGAGGGGGACCATGCCGACCGAACGTCTGAGTGTCGATCTTTCCGCCGATCTGGCGACCCGGGTCGACGAACTCGTCAAAGCCGGTACGTACGGCTCGGGCAGCGAAGTCGTCGAGGACGCCCTTCGCCTGTTGCGCGACCGGCGACGGGACAGGGCCGTACGGCTCGACGAGATCCGTGCCGAACTCGCGGCTGCGGCGGCGGACCCGATACGGTTCACCGACGACGAGGTGCGCCGCCACTTCGAGCGTCGCGCCGCACTCGACGCCAAGCGGGTGCGGTGAGCCTCGATCTCGTCTTCACGCCCGCCGCCGTCGAAGACCTGGACGCGATCTACGATTTCATCGCTATCGACAATCCCGGGCGCGCTGCTTCCTATGTCGCCGAAATTCGGACGGCTTGCGAGCGGCTTAGGGACGTGCCGCTGATGGGCGTGGGCCGTGAGGACCTCGGCGAGGGCTACGGACACTACCGCTCAAGCGGCGCATCATCGTGGCATATGAGCTCCGCGAAAGCACAATCGACGTGCTCCGCGTGTTCTCTGCCGGGCGCGACTACGAGGCCATCATGCGGGATGGCTGACCTACCCCTTCACGCCTCCCACTTCCGCGCCCGTTCGGTCAGCACCTTCCTGTCGATCTTGTTGGTGCTGGCCAGCGGCAGGACGTCCATGAATTCGACGTGGCGGGGGTGCTGGTAGGGCGGGGCGTGGGCGAGGGCGTAGTCCTTGACCTCGCGCTCGGTCAGCGCCGCACCCTTCGTCGGCACGATGAAGGCCGCCGGCTTCTGGCCGCGGATCTCGTCCGCGACGGGCACGACGCAGGCCTGCTCGATCGCCGGGTGGCGCTCAAGCATCTTTTCGACCTCGCCCGGATAGATGTTCTCGCCGCCGCAGACGAACATGTCGTCCGCCCGTCCGACGAAATAGTAGAAGCCGTTCTCGTCGCGCCGGAACACGTCGCCGGTTATGTAGTAGCCGTCCGGCGTGATCGCCTCCGCCGTCTTCTCCGGCATGTTGTGATAGCCGGGCATGCGCGCCGGGTTGTCCTGGTGCAGCACGCCCTGGTCGGCGTCGTAATCGTCGCCGTCGACCAGGCGCACCCGCACCTCGGGGTCCCGCAGCGGGTATCCGACGCAGAGGTCGGGCGTCGGAATGCCGTCGGGGTGTGCCCCGAAGCTGGTCGGCCCGGCCTCGGTCGTGCCGTAGCCATAGGCGATGCGGCAGCCGGCAAAGTTCGCGCGGACGCTGTCGAGCAACGCCTGGGTCGCGGGCGCCGAGCCCATCGCGACCACCTTCACCGAGGACAGGTCGAGCGTCGCCAGCAGGTCCTTCTCCTGGAGGATCAGCGCCAGCATGGTCGGCACCGAAGTGAGCCATGTCGCCTTGTGCGCGGCGATGGCGCGCAGATAGGCGGACGCCTTGAACTGCGGCATCAGCACGATGGTCGCATGCGACCATAGGGCGTACTTGCTGATCGCCAGAGCGTTCATGTGGTAGAGCGGTGCGGCCACCAGGAAGCGGTGGCCGGAGGCGTCGACGCCGCGGCCGCGCGTGCGGGTCACCCAGAGATGGCCGTGATGGGTCAGCGGTACGCCCTTCGGGCGGCCGGTCGAGCCGGAGGTGTAGAGGAACATGGCCACGTCGGGTTTCGCGGCCGGCACCGTCTCGAACGGCCCGCGGTCCAGGAAGGCTTCGTAGCCGTTCGGCCCGTGGTCGTCGAACGAGACCAGCGGCAGGTGCGTCGGCACCATCGGCGCCCGCTCGGCATCGGCGAACACCAGCTTCGCGTCGCAGTCGGCGAGAATGAAGCCGATCGTCTCGCGCGGGAACTTGTGGTTCACCGGTACCGCCACCATGCCGGCGCGCATGATGCCGAGGTATGTGGCCAGGAACGCCGTCCGGTTCAGCGCCAGGATGCCCACGCGTTCGCCGCGGCCGATGCCGCGCGCGACGAGGGCCCTCGCCACGGCGTTCGCCTCCTCGTCGAGGGCGCGGTAGGTGACGTGGCGCGGCCTCTGCTCGTCGATCAGGTCGATCACGGCGAGCTTGTCGAGATCCCTGCTGCGATCGATGAGGTCGCCGAGATTTTCCGTGTGCGCCATGCGGCCGTCCTGTATGCGCCGGGAGAGTAGGGACGCGCATGAGAATGCAGGACCCGCGCCATGCGCAAGAGGCGGCAAGGGTGGATCCGGCCGGCCACGGCTTGACAGGCGCGGCGGGTGAGCCGCGTCATACCCGTCCGGCCGTGGACCGCGCGAGATGGCGGCGCACATCGAGCCGGAGCAATGCGGAGGACGTCATGCTCACCCTGCCGCTCCTGACCAAGCTCTACGACAAGGCCCCACCGGAAACGCTGCGCGCCGTCGCCGAACAGGCGGACGCGGTGCTGGGCGAGTTTGAGGTTCTCGGCGGCCGGGAACGGCTGCACTTCTTCCTGGCGCAGATCGGCCACGAGTCCGGCGGCCTGCAGATCCGCTCGGAAAACATGAACTACTCGGCCGCGCGCATGATGCAGGTCTGGCCCAGCCGGTTCCCCGACCTCGCCGCGACCAACGGGCTCGCCAACGCGCCCGAAGCGCTCGCGAACAAGGTCTATGGCGGCCGCATGGGCAACGATGCGCCCGGCGACGGATGGAAGTATCGGGGCCGCGGCTTCATCCAGATCACCGGCAAGGACGGCTATCGGAACGTCGGCGACAGGGCCGGCCTCGATCTGGTAGCCGACCCCGACCTGGCGCTCGATCCGAAGCACTGCCTGCGCATCGCCTGCGCCTTCTGGGCGTGGAAGCGACTGAATCCCCTCTGCGACACGGGCGACTTCGTCGCCGTGACCCGGCGGATCAACGGCGGCACGATCGGCATGAACGACCGCTTCCACTGGCTGCAGAAGGCGCAGTCGGTCGTTGCCTGGAGCCCGCCGCCCGGCAGGGCGTCGCGAGGATCGCGGGGCGAGGTCGCGCTGGATGTCGAGGGGATCAGGGAGGTGCAGCGCCTCCTGCAGGACCGGGGGCTCTATGCCGGGTCGATCGACGGCATCTTCGGCCGGATGAGCCGGACCGGCCTCAAGGTCTTCCAGGCCGAGGCCGGGCTGCCCGAAACCGGCAGGGTCGACGCCGAGACGCTGGCGCGGTTGAAGGAGGGCGTGGCGCAGGCCCGCCCCGGCGCGGACGCCGATGCGGCGCCGGCACCCGCCGAAGCGGCGGCGGTCGCAGCGCCGGAAGCGGGCGAGGGGAGCCCGGCTCTGCACCGGGGCAGGGAAATCCGCCGCCGCCTGATGGGCGAGCGTCTCGTCGCGCAGATGGCGAGGAACACCTATGACAGCCCGATCATGCGCAAGTTCGGCGACTATGCGACCGAGGCCGTGTTCGGGATGCTCTGGGCTCGGCCTGGGCTCGACCTGAAGACGAAGACCCTCATCTGCGTCGTCTCCGACACGGCGACCGCGCGCTGGCCGGAACTCGCCATCCATCTGCGCATGGCCCGCCGCCAGGGCTGGACGGAGGACGAGTTGACCGAGGTGCTGCTCCACCTCGCCGGCTATATCGGCCTGCCATCGGTGCGCGAGGGGATGATCGTGGCGCGCGAGACCTTCGAGGAGATGGCGGCCGAGGGCGAGGGCGAGGAGCCGGCCGGGGACGCCGGGCGCGGCGGGGATTGAGCGCGCCGGTTTCGGCCGGGGACGGTGCGGCGGAGTCGGACGAGCCGGAGGCCGATGCGTCCGGACCGCATGCTTCGGGGGCGGACAGGTCGGGGGCGGACAGGTCGGGGGCGGACGAATCGGGAGCGGGCATGCGGGCCGCCGGCGTGGCGACGGGCGCCATGCTGGCCCAGCACGCCTTCTCCTCGATGACCAAGGCGGCGATCCCGGTCGCGGCCCCGGTGATGCTTCCCGCCCTGGCGCTCGACCCGGCCTTTCTCGGCGTGCTGATGGGGCTCATATCCGTTTCGGCCTTCCTCACCATGCTGGGAGCGGGCTGCTTCATCCGACGCTATGGCGGGCTGCGCCTCGGGCAGGTGGCACTCGCGGTCAACGGCGCTTTCACCGCACTGCTGGCGGTGGGGGCGGTTCCGCTGATGCTGCTGTCGGCCTTCGCCGTCGGCACCGGCGTCGGCATTTCGACGCCGGCGGGCTCGCAGGTGGTGGCCCGTCAGTCGCCGCCGCGCCTCGCCCCGCTGATGTTCTCGATCAAGCAGACGGCGGTGCCGATCGGCATCGTGACGGCCGGCCTGCTGGTCCCGGTGCTCGCGGTCGTCGTGGGCTGGCAGGGGGCGCTGCTGGCGATCTCCGCCTGCTGCGTGCTGCTGCTGGTGCTGCTGCAGCCGCTCCGCGCCCGGCTCGACGCCGACCGCGATCCGGGCGCGCGCCTGCATGTCGGCGACATGCTGACGACCGTGCGCGGCGTGTTCGGCGACCCCGCGATCCGCGAACTCGCCCTGGCGGCCTTCGCCTTCCTCGGCCTCCAGGCCGTGTTCACCGCCTTCTTCGTCAGCTATCTCACGGTGGGACTCGGATTTTCGCTCGTCGTCGCCGGGACGGCGCTGTCGATCGCCCTGTCGGTCGCGGTGTTCAGCCGCATTCTCTGGGGCTGGATCGCGGGACGGGTGTCGCCGCGCTTCGTCCTGGCCCTGATCGGCCTCGCCGCCGGTCTGACGACGGTGCTCCTCGCCCTGGCGGGCCCTTCCTGGGGCATTCTCCCGCTGACGGCGCTCGGCGTCGGCATCAGCGCCACGGCCGTCGCCTGGCACGGCGTCCTGCTGGCCGAGGTGGCGCGCCTGGCGCCGCCCGGCACCGCCGGGGCGATGTGCGGCGGCGCCATCGCCGTCGGGCTCGTCGCGGAGGCGGCCTTCCCGCTGCTGTTCGCCGGGCTGCTCGTCCTGACGGGCAGCTTCGTCCCCGGCTTCCTCGCCGCCGCCGCGCTGCCGCTTGCGGTGGGTGCGCTTCTGCTCCGGCCCGCCCGGGTGGGCTGACGCCCGCGGTCCGCCTCCTGTCCGGCTGGTCGGCGGCGGGCCGATCCTCTACCATTTGACCGGACAAGGCACAGCCCGGCGATCGAAAACAGAGGGAGGAGGCCGCATGGCCCGGATACCGCTCAGGCACGGAGTGTTTCTGGCACCGTTCCACGCGATGGACGAGAACCCGACCGCCTGCCTGGAGCGTGACCTGGAACTGATGGCGTGGCTCGACAGGCTCGGCTTCCACGAGGCCTGGATCGGCGAGCACCACTCCGCCGGCTGGGAGATCATCAGTTCCCCCGAGCTCTTCATCGCGATCGCTGCGGAGCGCACGCGCCATCTGCGCTTCGGCACGGGGGTCGTGTCGCTGCCCTACCACAACCCGCTGATGGTCGCGAACCGCATCATCCAGCTCGACCACCACACGCGCGGGCGGGTCATGTTCGGCGCCGGGCCCGGGCTGCTCGCCTCCGACGCGCTGATGCTGGGCATCGACCCGGCGACGCAGCGCGACCGCATGGCCGAGGCGCTGGACGTGATCCTGCGCCTCTTCCGCGGCGAGACGGTGACCGAGAAGACCGACTGGTACACCTTCGTCAACGCGCGCGCCCAGCTGCCGCCCTACACCAAGCCGCACCCGGAGATCGCAGTGGCGAGCGCCGTGACGCCGTCGGGCGGGCGGTTGGCCGGCAAGTACGGCTTCAGCATGATCTGCGTCGCGGCGACCAACCCCTTCGGCTACGACGCGCTGGCCGCCAACTGGCAGATCGCCAACGAGATCGCCGCCGAGGACGGGCGGACGATGGACCCGGCGACGCTCCGTCTCGTCGGCCCGATGCACATCGCCGAGACGCGCGAGCAGGCGATGAAGAACGTGAAGTTCGGCTTCGCCAAGTACATCGACTATTTCAACAACAACCAGCAGCGCTTCAACGTGCCGCCGGGACAGGACCCGGCGGAATGGTTCGTTGAGAACAAGTTCGGCGTAATCGGCACGCCGGACGACGCGATCGCGATGATCGAGCGGCTCTACGAGAAGCAGGGCGAGTTCGGGGTCTATCTGCAGCAGGCCAACAACGTCGCCGACTGGGAGGCGACGAAGCGCTCCTACGAACTGTATGCGCGCTTCGTCATGCCGCACTTCTCCGGCGACAACGGGCCGCGCATCGCCTCCTTCGACTGGTGCACGGCGAACCGCGGCGATCTGGCGGAGAAGCGCTCCAAGGCGGCCGCCGCGATGTTCGACAAGCACGAGACCGAGCAGCGCGCCCGGCACGAGGCGACCGCCATGGCGCGTCCGGAGAAAGGGCGCGAGGCCTGGTAGCAGGCGCGCGGAGATCGAGGCGAAGGCGGGCGAACCGCCGGCCCGAAGGAGGAAGCCCATGCACGACATCGTCATCCGCCGTGGCACCCTGGTCGACGGCACCGGCGCGCCGCGGCGCATCGCCGACATCGCCATCGACGGCGACCGGATCGCGGCGGTCGGAGCGGACGTCGGCCGGGCGCGGCGGGAGATCGATGCCGAGGGGCTGATCGTCACGCCCGGCTTCGTCGACATCCACACGCATTACGATGGACAGGCGACCTGGGATTCGTGGCTCGAGCCCTCGTCCCTGCACGGTGTCACCACCGCCGTGTTCGGTAATTGCGGCGTCGGCTTCGCGCCGGTGCGGCCGGGCACCACCGACTTCCTCATCAACCTGATGGAGGGGATCGAGGACATCCCCGGTACAGTGCTGGCCGAAGGGGTGAGCTTCGACTGGGAGTCCTTCCCGCAATATCTCGATGCGCTCGACGCGCGGCCGCACGCCATCGACATCGCCGCCCAGGTGCCGCACACGGCGCTGCGCTTCTACGTGATGGGCGAGCGCGGTGCCGAGCACGAAGAGGTGCCGACCGCGGACGAGATCGAGCGGATGGGGCTGCTGCTGGAGAAGGCGCTGGCGGCCGGTGCCCGCGGTTTCACCACCTCGCGCACCACCAAGCACCGTGCCAAGGACGGCCGGCTGGTGCCGAGCCTGACGGCGCGCGAGGCGGAGCTCTTCGGCCTCGCCCGCGCCATGCGCCGTGCCGGGCGCGGCGTGCTGGAGGTCAACTCGGATTTCGGCCCGGGCGAACTGGAGGCGCTGGTCGCGGCGGCCGGGATCGCCGGGCGGCCGCTCTCCTGCCTGCTGGTCCAGGTCGATCGCCATCCGAACCTGTGGCGCGAGACGCTCGACGGCATCCGCGCCGCGCGCGCCGCCGGCATCGCCGCGAACGCCCAGGTCGGCTGCCGGTCGCCCGGCATGCTGATGGGGCTGGAGACGACGGTCCATCCCTTCGCCGCGCACCCTGCGTGGCGGGCGCTGGAAGGGATGGCGCCGTCCGATCGCCACGCCCGTCTGCTGAACGATGCCGAACTCCGCAGGCGCCTGACCGGCGAGCGCACCGGCAAGCCGGCCGAGGCGTGGATGGTGAACGCCCTGGAGCGAACCTTCGCGCTCGCGCCCGACCTCGACTACGAGCCGGACCCGGCGGACAGCATCGCGGCTCGGGCGCGTTCCGCGGGCCGGGAGGTCTGGGACCTCGCGCTGGAACTGATGATGGCGGACGGCGGCAAGGGCCTGCTGCTCCACCCGATCGAGAACTATAACGGCGGCAGTCTCGAAGCGGTGCGCGAGATGCTGGAGGACGAGGCCAGCGTCATGGGTGTCGCCGACGGCGGCGCGCATGTCGGGATCATCTGCGACGCGAGTTCGCCGACCTTCCTGATGACGCACTGGGCGCGCGACCGGAAGCGCGGACCGCGCCTGCCGCTCGAGTTCGTGATCGCCAAGCAGACGCGTGACACGGCCCTGTCCTATGGCCTGACGGACCGCGGGGTGCTGGCGCCCGGCATGCGCGCCGACGTCAACGTGATCGACTTCGACGGACTGCGACTGCTGCCGCCGCACGTCGTCTACGACCTGCCGACCGGCGGCCGCCGCCTGACCCAGGCCGCGTGCGGCTACCGCCACACCTTCGTCGGCGGGGTGGAGACGCGGCGCGACGACGCCTTCACGGGCGCGTTGCCGGGTCGGCTCGTGCGCTGAACCTGCGGGGGGAGGTCGCCGGTGGTTCGCTACGTCCATCCCCGCTACGCCTACCGTACCCCGCCCGAACTGGCGGGGGCAGCGGCGCGGCGGCATCCGGTCGCGATCGTCGGGGCGGGGCCGGTCGGGCTCGCCTGCGCGATCGATCTGGCGCTCCACGGCATCGCCTGCGTCCTGGTCGACGACAACGACACGGTGTCGGTCGGCAGCCGCGCCATCTGCTGGTCGAAACGCACGCTGGAGATATTCGACCGGCTGGGCGTCGGCGAGCGCATGCTGGCGAAGGGCGTCACCTGGAAGGTCGGGCGCGTGTTCCATCGCGACCGCGAGATCTGGTCCTTCGACCTGCTGCCCGAGCCCGGCCACCGCATGCCGGCCTTCGTCAATCTCCAGCAATACTATGTCGAGCAGTTTCTGGTCGAACGCTGCGCCGATTTCCCGGATCTGATCGACCTTCGCTGGAAGACCCGGGCGACCGGCGTGGTGCAGGACGACGCCGGCGTACGCCTCGCGCTCGAGACGTCCGAGGGGCGCTACACCGTGGAGGCGGACTGGCTGATCGCGGCCGACGGCGTGCGCTCGACCGTGCGCGGCGCGCTCGGCCTCGACCTGCGCGGCCTGACCTTCGAGGAGCGCTTCCTCATCACCGACGTGGAGATGAAGGCCGACTTCCCGAGCGAGCGCCGGTTCTGGTTCGAGCCGCCCTTCCATCCGGGCCGCTCGGCGCTGCTCCACAAGCAGCCCGACGACATATGGCGGATCGACCTGCAACTCGGCCCCGACGCCGACCCGGTCGCGGAAGCCCGGCCGGAACAGGTGGCGCCGCGCATCCGCGCGATGGTGGGCGACCGCCCGTTCGAGATCGACTGGATATCGGTCTACAGCTTCCAGTGCCGGCGGCTCGAGCGCTTCGTGCACGGGCGCGTGGTCTTTGCCGGTGACGCCGCGCACATCGTCTCGCCCTTCGGCGCGCGCGGCGGCAACGGCGGCATCCAGGACGCCGAAAACCTCTGCTGGAAGCTTGCCGCCGTGCTGCGCGGCGAGGCGCCCCCCGGCCTCGTCGCGACCTATGACGAGGAGCGTGTCCGCGCGGCCGACGAGAACATCCGGAGTTCCGCTCGGGCCACCGGCTTCATGACACCGAAGACCGAGGCGGACGCCGCGTTCCGTGCCGCCGCCCTCGATCTCGCCGCCGGCCTGCCCTTCGCCCGGCGCATGGTCAATTCCGGGCGGCTCTCCGTCCCGTTTTCGCTCGCCGGCCTATCGCTCCAGACGCCGGTGGGGCCGGGGGCGGGGGTTCTGCCCGGCGAGCCCTGCCCCGATGCGCCGATCCGCGAGGACGGTATGCCGGGCTGGCTGCTGCCGCGGCTCGGCGGGCGTTTCATGCTGCTCGCCGTCGGGGCGGTGGCGGTGCCCGAGGACACCGCCCTCCCGGTGCTGCGCGTCGGGCCGGGCGGACTGGAGGACGCGGAAGGGCTCGTTGCGCGGCGCTACGGCGCTGAGGCGGTCTGTCTCGTCCGCCCGGATCAGCATGTCGCCGCACGCTTCGTGGCGCCGACCGCCGCGGACATCGCCGCCGCCCATGCCCGCGCCCATGCACGCGCGCCCGCGTTCGCGGCAGTGCCGCCGCCTCCACCGATCCCCCGATCGATGGATCTGGGCTCCGACCGTCTCGCCGGCCGCGCCGACGACGTCTATGCCGCGCTCGTCGCGGCCCGCAGCGGCCTCTCGCGGGGGGCGGCGGCCGCCTTCGACGCGCGGCTGATCCTGCTGCTGGCCAATCTCGCCGGCGATGCGGACGCGGTGCTGGCCGCGATCGACCGCGCCGGCGAAAGCGGCTGACCGCCGTACGTCGCGGAGGATCGCGGGCCATGGACGCCGGCGCCGGCCTTCGGCCACAATGCGGACCGTACCGGCCTTCGGGCCGTCTCCGGAGCCGAAGGACCACCATATGCAGTACACCACGCTCGGACGCACGGGCCTGAAGGTCAGCGTCGCCGGCTTCGGCGCCGGCGGCAACAGCCGGGTCGGGCAGGGCAGGGGCCTTTCTGTCGACCAGTCGGTGGCGCTGCTGCGCGAGGCCTTCGACCTCGGCGTCAATTTCGTCGATACCGCCGAGGCCTACGGCACCGAGGAGATCGTCGGCAAGGCCGTCGGCCAGGTGCCGCGTGACAGCGTCGTCGTCTCCACCAAGAGCGGCATCCGCCGCGGCGACCGCTGGATGACGGGCGCCGAAGTGATCGAGAACATGGAGGCGTCGCTGAAGCGCCTCGCCCTGGACCATGTCGAGGTCTTTCTGCTGCACGCCGTGCCGCCCGCCGCCTACGACCACGTCACGACAGAGATCCTGCCGCACCTGCTGCGCCAGAAGGAGGCGGGCAAGATCTTGCATATCGGCGTCACCGAGACCGCACCCAACGACCCGCAGCAGACGATGATCCGGCGCGCGGTGCGCGACGAGCCGTGGGAGGTGGTGATGCTGGCCTTCCACATGATGAACCAGAAGGCGCGCCGCCACGTCTTCCCGGAGACGCGGGCGCGCGGCGTCGGCACGCTGCTGATGTTCGTGGTGCGCAACATCTTCAGCAATCCCGAGGCGCTGCGTTCGGCGATGCGCGAACTGGTCGCCGCCGGCAAGGTCCCGGCGGCGCTCGACCGCGACGGTCCGCTGGATTTCCTGGTCCATGCCGGCGGTGCCGCCAGCGTGACCGATGCCGCCTACCGTTTCGGCCGGCACGAGCCGGGCGCCGACGTGGTGCTGTTCGGGACCGGCGACCGCGACCATCTGCGCGCCAACATCGCCTCCATCCTGGCGCCGCCGCTGCCGGCCGCCGACGTCGAGCGGCTCTACGCGCTGTTCGGTGAACTGGAGGGGGTCGGCCTCGACCTGCCGGGCAAGGCGCCGGCCTGATGCGCGAGCGACAGCCACGGCCGGCTCGTGCGGGCGCCGACCGGCCCAAAGGACGATCCACGGAAGGAACGCCATGACGGACCACCCACTCCACGGCCTTCGCGTCATCGATCTCGCCAGCTTCATCGCCGGCCCCATCGCCGCGACGGTGATGGCGGACTTCGGCGCCGAGGTGATCAAGATCGAGCCCCCGGGCGTGGGCGAGCCCTATCGCACCCGCAACCACCGGCCGGGCACACCCAACCACCGTTACATCATCGACAACCGGTCCAAGAAAAGCCTCGCCCTGGACCTGAAGAAGCCCGAGGGGCTGGCGGTGCTGCACCGCCTGGTCGAGCGGGCCGACGTCCTGGTGACGAACCTGCCCATGGACATCCGAGCCCGGCTGAAGGTGCGCTGGGAAGACCTGTCGCCGCTGAACGATCGGCTCGTCTACGCGTCGATTACCGCCTATGGCGAGGTCGGACCGGAGGCGAGCAAGACCGGGTTCGACAGTACGGCGCTCTGGGCGCGCACCGGACTGATGGATTCCGTGCGCGCCAGTCGCGACACGAGCCCCGCGATCCCGCCGGGCGGCATGGGCGACCATCCGACCGGCATGTCGCTCTATGCGGCGATCATGACCGCGCTCTACCGCCGCGAACGGACCGGCAAGGGCGGCATGGTGCAGACGTCGCTGATGGCCAACGGCGTCTGGTGGGGCGCGTTGCCGGTGCAGGAAATGCTGTGCGGCCTGCAGCCGACCTCGCGCGTGACGGGACGCGGCGCGCGCAGCGCCCTCTACAATCTCTATCGCTGCGCCGACGACCGCTGGTTCCTGCTGGCGACGGCGAACGAGGCGAAGGAGTGGCCGGCGCTGGCGCACGCGATCGGCCGGCCGGAACTCACCGACGACAGCCGCTTCGCGAACGCGGCCGCGCGGCTGGAGCACGCGCCGGTGCTGTTCGACATGCTGGAGGCGATCTTCGCCGGGCGGCCGTGGGCGGACTGGCGGCCGGTGCTGGAGAAGGCCGGCCTGACCTTCGGGCCGATCGGCCGGTTCGCCGACCTGGAGAATGACGAGCAGGTGCTGGCGACCGGAACCCTGGTCCCGATGGCCGACCCGGCGGTGGGGGCGTCGCTCACCGTCAACAGCCCGATCTGGCTCGACGGACACGACAAGGTCGTACCCGGTTCGCCACCCGGGCTGGGCGAGCATTCGGAGGCGATCCTGCGCGAGGCAGGTCTCGGCGAAGACGAGATCGGTGGCCTGGTCGCGGCCGGCGTGGTGGGGACGGGTGGCCGGTTCGCCTGACCGTCCACCCCGCGCCGTCCTACCCCGCGGCCTCCTACCCGGCGGCCTTGGCCGCCTCGATTCCCTGCACGATCAGGCGGCGCGCCTCGTCTGCCCCCTTCCAGCCGAGCAGCTTGGTCCACTTCCCAGGCTCCAGGTCCTTGTAGTGCTGGAAGAAGTGCTCGATCTGCTGCAGCGTTATCTGGGGGATGTCGTCGATCGTCCGCACGTTTTCGTAGCGGCGGGTCAGCTTCGTCGAGGGGACGGCGATGATCTTCTCGTCGCTGCCGCCGTCGTCCTCCATCAGCAGCACGCCGATCGGGCGGCAGTTCATGATGGCGCCGGGAATGATGGCGCGGGTGTTCACCACCATCACGTCGACCGGGTCGCCGTCGGCCGACAGGGTGTGCGGCACGAACCCGTAGTTCCCCGGGTATCGCATGGCGGTATAGAGAAAGCGGTCCACGTACATGGCGCCCGCCGCCTTGTCCATTTCGTACTTGATCGGCTCGCCGCCGATCGGAACCTCGATGATGACGTTGATGTCGTCCGGCGGATTCATGCCGATCGGAACCGCATCGATGCGCATCGGAAGGGACTCTCCTTGAAACCGTGCGACGGCGCCTTGTCCAGCGGCCGTCGATCCCCATATACGGGTTGTTCGAACTTCTAGCCTTTCTTGACGGCCGCCCGCCAAGGGTTTCTCCAGGACAACGCGGAATTCGGATTACCTGCCCGCGCACTCCGTGCGGGCGCGATACGCATTCGTGCGTCTGACGATGGAGGCCAGCATGGCCAGTGGTACTGTAAAGTGGTTCAACGCCCAGAAGGGCTTCGGTTTCATTCAGCCCGACAACGGCGGCAACGACGTGTTCGTGCACATCAGCGCGGTCGAGCGCGCCGGCATGTCCTCGCTGCAGGAAGGCCAGAAGGTCAGCTACGACGTCGTGGCCGATCGCGGCAAGAGCGCTGCGGCGAACCTCCAGGCCGAATAAGGCCCGAGAGACCGTCGCCTGCGACGGAAGGCCCGGCGTCCAGGCGCCGGGCCTTTTTCATGTCCGATTCCCGCGACCGCCCGGGGCCGCGGGTCAGTTCGCCAGCGGCCGGATCTCCGCCGCGAACCGCTCCATCCCCGCGATCGAGCGGTCGAGCGTGCGCCGGGCGAAGCTGAGCACGAGCGTTCCGAAGCCGATTTCGCCGAGCGCCGCGATGTCGCCTGCGATCGCGGCGGGATCGCCGGTGAACAGGCGCCGCGAACCGTCGTCGGCGATCGACGGCCGGTTCGGGTCGTACCAGGGCGCGATATAGGCCAGCGCCAGGGTCGCCGGGTCGCGGCCCGCGGCCTCGGCGAAGCGATGCAGACGCGTGACGCCGCTGCGCAGCCTCTCCAGCGTGTCGAGCGGCCGTCGCGGGTTGAGCCCCATCGGATACCAGCCGTCGGCGAGGCGCACAGCCCGTCGCATCGCTGGATCGCTCTCGCCGCCGATCCATAGCGGCGGATGCGGCTTCTGCAACGGTTTGGGCTCGAAGGCGATGTCGGCAAAGCGGACATGTTCGCCCTCGAACCGGGGCTCCGCGTCTGTCCAGAGGGTGCGGAACGACGCCAGATACTCGTCGGCGACCTTGCCGCGGGCAGCGAAGGGCAGGGCGCCCAGGGCCTGGAACTCCTCCTTCATCCAGCCGACGCCGCAGCCGACCGTGACGCGCCCGCCGGAGAGTACGTCGATCGTGGCCAGCATCTTCGCCGTCAGGACCGCAGGCCGGTGCGGCAGGACCATCACCGAGGTGATCAGGCGGATCGTCTTCGTAGCCCCCGCCACGAAGGCGAGCATGGAAAGCAGCTCCAGGCACTCGCCGCTCTCCCCCGCCGGGAAGGCACCGTCGGCGGTGTAGGGGTAGGCGGACGCGATGGTGCGGGGCACGACCACGTGGTCGGTCATCGAGACATAGTCGAAGCCGAGCGTCTCTCCCGCCTCTGCCAGCGCACGCACCGAGTCCCTGTTGGCCAGAGGCCCGCGCACCGACACCACATAGCCGTACCGCATCGCCGCCTCCTCGCTCAGCCGGTCACGCGCCAGTGCAGCAGGCTGTAGGACGGCTTCGCCTGCTCGTGATGCTCGAACACGCCCTCGACCGCCGCGCCGATCCCGACGGACTGATGCGGATCGCCGACCAGATTGCCGATCAGCCGCACATTGCCGGCGTGCGGCAACTCGACCAGCGCGACGATGTAGGGACCGTGCCCCTTCAGTGCCGGATGCACCGGATGCCACACCCGCTCCCAGCTGAAGAGGCGGCCGCGCGGCTCCACCTTCTCCCAGCCGAGGTCGAAGGAGTGGCAGCGATGGCAGATCCACTCGGGCCCCCACTGCCAGCCGCGGCACGATTTGCAGCGCTGCAGCATCAGGACGCCGTCCTTCAGGCCGTTCCAGTAGGGCGCACT
The DNA here is from genome assembly GCA_046296375.1 of Alphaproteobacteria bacterium. Lineage (GTDB taxonomy): Bacteria > Pseudomonadota > Alphaproteobacteria > JAJUGE01 > JAJUGE01 > Constrictibacter. The sequence continues at coordinate 19,941 of JBKBLL010000012.1, forward strand.
CAGCCCGTCCGTCTCCGGTGTCGGGATCGGCAGGCCCTCGGGCAGGTAGGTTTGCGTCGCGTTCATCAGAGGGTGGCCTCCGAGCCGAAGATGCAGGAACTGACCGGCGTCACCATCGGGCCGGCGATGACCATGGAGACGTCGACCTTCGGCACCTGGCTGGTCGACTGGCCGCGGATCTGGCGGACCGCCTCGATCTGCAGTTCGAGGCCGTGCATGTAGCATTCGGCCAGGTTGCCGCCGCTGGTATTGAGCGGCAGCCCGCCGGTCGGCGCATAGAGGTTCTCCGGCACCAGGAAGGCGTTGGCCTCCTCCGGCGTGCAGAAGCCGTGCTCGACGATGCTCATCATCACGCCGCCGGTGAAGTTCTCGTAGCTCTGCAGCACGTCGACGTCGGACGGCTTCACGCCTGCCATTGCGTAGAGATGCGGCGCCACGCTGGTGAAGTTGGCACTCGCATAGGTCGGGTCGTTGTGAGAGGGCGCGCCGCAGCGGTGGTGCGATCCGCCGGCCGCCGACAGCAGGTAGCTCGGCTTGTGCCGCAAGTCCTTCGCCCGCTCGGCGGCCACGAGGATGACGGCCGCGGCGCCGTCGTTCTCCATGCAGCAGTCGTAGAGATGGAACGGCTCCACGATCCAACGCGACTCGTCGTAGGTCTTCTCGTCGAGGGGCTTGCCGTACATCACCGCACGCGGGTTGGCCTGGGCGTGGCGGTAGGACGCGAGCGCGATGGCGCGCAGCGCCTCCTGCTTTACGCCGTGATCGTGCATGAAGCGGTTGACCTTCATCGCATAGCGCTGGCCCGGCGACATCAGGCCGTAGGGCGCCTGGAACGCCATGTCCCCCTGGATCGTCGGCGACTGCGGCCCCTGGCCGAAGCGCGCGAACTGTCCCTGCGCGAGTGCGCGGAAGACGACGACGCAGTCGGCGAGGCCGGTCGCGACCGCCGCCGCGGCGTTGCCGATGGCGGCTGCCCCGCCGCCGCCGCCGCCGCCCCACTGCATGTTGGAGAAGCGCAACTCGCGCGTGCCGAGGGCGGCCGCGATGCGCGACGGATCGTTGCGGTCGTTGCTGTAGGAGGCGAAGCCGTCGATCTCGCGCGGGTCGATGCCGGCGTCTCGGCAGGCCGCGAGGATCGCCGTCAGCGCCAGCTTGAACTCGGAATCGGGTGCCTTCCCGTGCTTGAAGTAGGTCGTCTCGCCGATTCCGGCCACGGCGACCTTGCCGCGTAACGTCCTGTCGCGCATCGCGCTCTGCGTCCTCTCGTCTTTGATGGGGCTATTTCAGCCGACGCTTCCACATGGCGAAGAGCTTCGCCCATGCCGCTTCGGATGCCGCGGCGTGGTAGGCCGCGCGCTCGGCGAAGCAGTAGCCGTGGTGCGTGCCGGGCACGATCTCGACATCGTGCCGGATTCCGGCCTTCTCGAAGATCGCGCGGATCTCCGGCACGACGTTCGGCGGCACCAGTTCGTCGACCTCGGCGAAGGACAGGTACATCTCGCCCTTGATCCGGTCGGCGATCAGGTGCGGTGAGTCCCGCTGGTCCGTGACGATCTGCACGCCGTAGAAGGCGGCCGCGGCCGCGATGCGCTCCGGGAAGCGGGCGGCGACCGTGACGATGAAGCGCCCGCTCATGCAGTGGCCGACGCAGCCGACCGGCCCCGGCTTCGCGTCCTCCTGCGCGTCGAGGAAAGCCAGCATGCCGGCGGTATCCTCGGCGATCATCGCGTTGGTGAGCGTGTTGCGCGCGGCACGGATGACCGCGGAGGTGCCGTCGTCGCGCCGTGTCAACTCGAAGCGGATCGTGCCGAGCCGGTAGTAAAGGTCCGGCAGGAGGCAGAAATAGCCCGCGCGGGCGATGCGCCGCGCCATGTTCTTCAACTCGTCGCGAAAGCCCGGCGCGTCCATGTAGAAGATGACCGGCGGGTGCGGGCCGCCGCCCTCCGGGTATGCGGCAAATGCCGGCATGCGGCCGTGTTTGGTGCCGACCAGCACGTCGCGCTCGATCATGCGCCCATCCTCCCGGTGGTTGGTTCGTCGCCACTCCGAGGCGGCATTCGACACAGTCTGCCGCTTCGCCGCCGGCCGCGCCAGAACCCCCTTCCTGTCGAAACGCCCGGCGGAACCGCGCGTGCGGTCCAGTGTTGTTGCGGTACCGAGTGACGAAAAGGTGACGACCCGTGCGTGCCGCCGAAGCGATGGAGACCATCCATTACGACGTTCATCCGGATCACCCCCTGAAGGAGGCGGTGGCGCGGATGCGGCAGGACGGCGTCGACGTCCTGCCCGTCATCGACGGCGACGAGGTGGTCGGTCTGCTGACCATCGCGGATGCCAAGGGTGAAACGACCGCTTGGGACGTGGATACCGACCGCGCCGCAGTCCGCGACGTGATGTCGGCGTCCTTCGCCTGGGGTTACGCCGACGATCCGCTCGAAGCGGTGAGCGCGGCACTCGAGCGGAGCGGCCAGCGGCGACTGCCGCTGGTGAACCGCCAGCACGAACTGGTCGGCATGCTGGCCGCGGACGGCGGAGCAGGCCAGGCGAAGCCGGCCGCACCGGCATCCGGCGCGGCGGAGCAGGTGGCCAGCACCGGCGGGCGCGCCGGCGGCGATGCCGGTTTGACCTCGTATGTCGCTTCCGGCTATCGGACGCGGCCGCGTATTCGTCCGCAGGACTGACACGATCTTCGATAACATCAGGAGACAGACGATGTTGGGTTGGGCTCTTCTCTTCTTGATCGTGGCGCTGGTCGCCGGTCTGTTCGGCTTCGGCGGCATCGCTTCCGCGGCGGCCGGCATCGCGCAGATTCTGTTCTTCATCTTCGTGGTGATGTTCGCCGTGTTCCTCATCATCGGGCTCGTGTCCGGCCGGCGCTCGCCGCCCCCGGTCTGATCCCGGCTCGCAGAGGGCCGAAGGCGCCGCGGCACGGCTGCGGCGCCTTCGCCTTGTGCGGCTTTTGCCGGCGGCCTTGCGGGTGGCCTCTTCCGTAGGCGGGCGCCTTTGTTCAAACTGATGGCGGAAGGGCGGCGGGAGCCGTTCCGCACGACGGCACGGCAGGGGCGAAGGCATGGGCTGGCGGATCGGCGTCGACATCGGCGGCACTTTCACGGACGTGGCGCTGGTGGACGAGGCCGACGGCCGCATCCGCCTCGCCAAGGTCCTGACGACGCCACAAGACTTCTCGCGCGCCGTCGTCGAAGGGGTTCGGACAGCCATCGAGCGGGAGGGCGTCGCCCCGGATGCCGTGACGCTCGTGGCGCATGCGACGACGATCGTCACCAACGCCCTGCTGGAGGGCAAGGGCGGGCGCACCGCTCTGGTTGCGACCGCCGGGTTCCGCGACGTACTGGAACTGCGGCGCTCCGCGCGCGCGGACCTCTACGATCTCTTTCAGGATCCGCCTTCGGTTCTGGTGCCGCGGCGCCTGCGTTTCGAGGTGGCGGAGCGGATCGATGCGTCGGGCGCTGTCGTCCTGCCGCTGGACGAGAGCGCTCTGGAAGACATCGCGGCCCGGATTCGCGCCGCCGACGTTCAGGCGGTCGCCGTCAGCCTGCTCTTCTCCTTCCTGAACGACGTTCACGAGCGGCGGGTCGGCGAGCGGTTGCGCGCCCTGCTGCCCGACGTTCCGGTCTATCTGTCAAGCGAGGTGCTTCCCGAAATCCGCGAGTTCGAGCGTACCAGCACGACCGCGGTCTGCGCCTATGTGGCCCCGATCCTCCGCTCGTACCTGGAGCGGCTGGAGGCGGCTCTGGGTGCGCTCGGGCTGCCGCCCTTTTATGTCATGGGGTCGAGCGGCGGTGTGTTCGAGACGGCCGAGGCGCTGCGCATGCCGGCGATGGCGGTAGAGTCGGGGCCCGCCGCGGGCGTGGTCGCGGCGGCGCTGATCGGGCGCCAGCTCGGTCGGGACGACCTGCTCTCGTTCGACATGGGCGGCACGACCGCGAAGGCCAGTCTGATCACCGGCGGCCAGGTCGCGGTCACGCCGGAATACGAGGTCGGCGGGCACGGCAACGTGAACCGCTGGCTGCACGGCACCGGTCACCCGATACGGGTGCCGGTCATCGACCTGGCGGAGGTCAGCGCCGGCGGCGGCAGCATCGCCTGGGTGGATGCAGGCGGCGCCCTGAAGGTGGGGCCGAGAAGCGCCGGCGCGGAGCCGGGGCCCGTCTGCTACGGCCGCGGCGGCACCGAGCCGACCGTCAGCGACGCCAACGTGGTGCTGGGTTATCTCGACCGCGAGGCGCTGCTCGGCGGCGACCTGCCGATCGACGCGGCGGCGGCGGAGCGGGCGCTGGGCGAGAAGGTCGGTGCGCCGCTCGGGCTCGGCGCGGTCGACGCGGCGGCGGGCGTGATCGAGATCGTCAACGCCAACATGGCGGGTGCCCTGCGCATCGTCTCGATCGAGCGCGGCCACGATCCGCGCGGCTGCGCCCTGGTCGCCTTCGGTGGAGCCGGCCCCGTGCACGCCGCACGCCTGGCCGAGGAACTCGGTATTCCCGAAGTGGTGGTGCCGCCGGTGCCGGGCGTCTTCTCCGCCCTGGGGCTCGTCGCCACGGACCTGCGCCGCGACTATGTCCGCACCCTCTATGCCCCGCTCGACACCATCGCGCCCGAGCGCCTGGGCGCCGTTCTTGACGAGATGGAGGGGGCCGGCACGGCGATGCTGGAGGCGGCGGGGTTCGCCGGCGAGCGGCGGGCGCTGCTCCGCTCGGTCGACCTGCGCTATGCCCGGCAGGCCTACGAGCTGACCGTGCCGATGCAGGGCGGGCTCGTCGATCGCGCCGCCCTCGACGCGCTCGCCGCCGACTTCCACGAGCGGCATCGCGACACCTATGGCCATGCCAATCCGGGCGAGCGGGTACAGCTCGTCAATCTGCGCCTGAGTGCCGTCGGCACGCTCGACCGGCTTCGCCTGCGCCATCTCGCCGACGTGCCGGATCGCAGCCGCGACCGCACCCGCAGGGTCTGGTTTCGCGAGACCGGCTTCGTCGACTGCTCCGTGCGCTGGCGCGACGGGCTGGCGGTCGGGACCGTGCTGACGGGGCCCGCGATCGTTGAGTCGGTGGACGCCACGCTGGTGGTGCCGCCCGGCTGGCGGGCGGAAGTGGACGGCGACGGCTTCATCGTCATGCGCCGCACCGGTGCGGGTACGGATAGGGGCACTACGGCCTGGAAGGAGGACCGCTCGTGAACGACGCCAGCGCCCCGGGTGCCACGGCCACCGACCCGGTCACCTTCGAGGTCGTCAAGAACGCCCTCTACGCCGCCGCGGAGGAGATGAAGGTCGTCCTCGCCAAGACGGCCTACTCGCCGATCCTGAAGGTCGCGGGCGACTATTCCTGCGGCATCTTCGACGCTACCGGCCAGATGGTGGCGCAGGGCCCGGACCTGCCGATCCACCTCGGCTCGATGCCGGACGCGGTACGCGCCGTGGTGCGCGCCTTCGAGGCCTTCGCGCCCGGCGACATGTTCGTCCACAACGATCCCTATTTCGGCGGATCGCACCTGCCGGACGTGAACGTCGTGGCGCCCGCCTTCCACGAGGGCGCGCTGCTCGGCTTCGCCTGCGTGCGTGCCCACTGGCCGGACGTGGGCAGCGCCACGCCCGGAAGCTACGGGGCCGTCACCGAGATCTACGGCGAAGGGCTGCGTCTGCCGCCCGTACGGCTGGCCGTCAACGGCGAGATGCTGCGCGACATCGAGGCGATCATCTTCGCCAACGTCCGCACGCCGGAGGAGCGTCGCGGCGACCTGCGCGCGCAGATGGCCGCCTGCCGGCGCGCCACCATCCGCATGGGGGAACTGGCGACGCGCTATGGTGCTGCCACGCTCACCCGGATCATGGACGAGGTGCTCGACTATTCCGAGCGCCTGATGCGCGACGCGCTCTCGCGCCTGCCCGACGGCGAAGGCCGGTTCGAAGACGTGTGCGACGGCGACGGCATCCTGGAGCCGGGCGAGACCGAGGACCGCACCTTCACCATCCGCATGCACGTGGTGAAGTCGGGCGACCGGCTGCGCGTCGACTTCACCGGCTCCGACCCCGCCGTGCCCGGCCCGATCAACGCGCCGCTGACGGTGACCGCCTCGGGCGTGTTCTGCGCGCTCAAGATGATCGCCGACCCCAACAGCCTGATCCCGCCCAATTCCGGCTGCTGGCGCGCCGTGGAGGTGGTGGCGGAGCCGGGTTCCGTCGTGCATGCGCAGTCGCCCTCGCCGGTCGTCTACGCCAACCACGAGATGTCCCATCGCGTCGCCGACATGATGTTCGGCGCGTGTGCGGCCTTCGCGCCCGACAACGTCATGGCCTGCAGCCAGGGCACCTCGGCCGTGCTGACGCTGGGCGGCGTCGACCCGCGCAGCGGCGAGCGCTACGTCAGCTACGAGACGATCAAGGGCGGCTTCGGCGCCCGGCCCGGCAAGGACGGCATCAACGCCGTCGCCAGCACGATCTCCAACACGATGAACACACCGATCGAAGTGCTGGAGATGAGCTTCCCGGTGCGCGTCGAGGAATACTCGATCCTGCCCGACTCGGGCGGTGCCGGGCGCTGGCGCGGCGGCTGCGGCGTGCGCCGCGTCTGGCGCGTGCTGGACCACGATTCGCGCGCGGCGATCTGCTGCGAGCGCACGGTATCGGCGCCCTTCGGCCTCGCCGGCGGCAAGGCCGGCTCGCCGGCGCGGCTCACGGTCGAGGAGCCGGACGGGACCCGCCGCAAGCCGCTCAGCAAGGGCGCCTTCACGGCACCGGCGGGTGCGCTCATCGTGTTCGACGTGCCCGGCTCCGGCGGCTACGGCTCGCCGGCCGACCGCGACCCGGCCGCGCTCGCCGAAGACGTCGCCGACGGCTATGTGACGGCAGAGGCGGCCGCGCGGGACTACGGGCGGAACGGCTGAGCGGCGTCAGCGACCCGCCATCATCTTGCGCTCCATACGGCTCAGCATGCGCACGACCGGCCACAGGATCGCGAGGTCGATGAGGGCGGCGGCGATGAGCGGCGTCGGGTTGTACATGTTGCCCTGCGCCACGCGCGCCATCCGCAGCAGTTCCGGCAAAGCGACCACCGCGCGCCCGGCGATGACGGCGGCGATGGCGTCGGCGTTCTTGTCGAAGCGCGTCACCGACCAGCCGTAGTCGACCTCGCGCTCGCGCGCCCAGCGGTCGTAGAGGTTGCCCTTGTTGACCGAGATGACCTTGCCGCGCAGATCGTCGAGCGCCGCGACCTGCGAGTTGCCCTTCTTGACGATGAACTGGTAGGCGCCTCGCCGCCAGCACGGCAGTTTTCAGTACGCTGCGCACCATGTCATCGAGTCTCCCGTTCCGGCTCGTCATCCCGGTCGGGTACCGCAAGGTGCATTCCAGAGAGGCGCCCGCAGGCGCGATCCAGTCGAGGCCGAATTGAGCTGGTCGCGCAGCGTTTATTCTAGGGGATCGGCCTCAGGCGTAGCGTTCCTGCATAAGGCTGTAGGCAGCTCGGACGAACTGGGCCTCGCCGCCCTTGGGCCGGCCGGGCCGCGCGGCCTGGTTCCATGCGAACATGTCCACATGCGCCCATTTCGTCTCCCTGGAGACGAACGCCTGAAGGTAGAGGGCGGCGGTGATCGCGCCCGCGAAGCCGCCCTCCGAGACGTTGTTCATGTCCGCCATGTCGGTGTCCAGGTTCTTGCGGTAGCCGTCCCACAGCGGCAGCCGCCACATCGGATCGGCGACGCGCGCGCCGTGTGCGGCGAGCCCCGCGGCGAGATCGTCGTCGTTGCAGAAGAGGGCGGGCAGGTCCGGGCCCAGCGCCACGCGCGCGGCACCGGTCAGCGTCGCACAGTCGAGGAGCAGGTCGGGCTTCTCGTCGTCGGCGTCGGCGAGTGCGTCGCAGAGCACCAGCCGGCCCTCCGCGTCGGTGTTGCCGACCTCCACCGTCAACCCCTTGCGCGTCTTCACGATGTCGCGCGGCCGCATCGCCTGGCCGGACACGCTGTTCTCGACCGCCGGGATCAGCACGCGCAGCCGCACCGGCAGGCGGGAGGACATGATCATGTGCGCCAGGGCCAGCACGTTCGCCGCCCCGCCCATGTCCTTCTTCATGTTGAGCATCCCCGACGAGGGCTTCAGGTCGTAGCCGCCCGAGTCGAAGCATACGCCCTTGCCCACCAGGGTGACGCGCGGCGCGCCCTCCTGCCCCCAGCGCAGGTCGACCAGGCGCGGCGCCCGCATGCTGCCGCGACCGACCATGTGGATGGTCGGATAGTTCCGCTCCAGCAGCGCGTCGCCGACCACCGCATCGACAGTGGCGCCGTGCCGATCGGCGAGGTGCCGGACGGCGGATTCGAGTTCGGCCGGACCCAGGTCGTTGGCGGGCGTATTGATCAGGTCGCGCGCCAGGAAGACGCCTTCGATCGTCCGCCGGACATGGGCCGCGTCCGCGCCGTCCGGCACCACGAGGGATGCGAAGTCCTTGTCGCGCTGCCTGTAGCGGTCGAACACGTAGGTGCCGAGGCCCCAGCCGATGGCCGCCTGGCCCGGGGCCGCGCCGGGCAGCGGCCGGTCGACCCGGTAGGTGCCGGTGCCGAGCTTCCCGGCGAGATCGCCCCAGGACCAGGGACTGCCGGGATCGTCCATGCCGACCACGACGCGTGCGACGCCGGACCGGCCGTCAGGGACCCGGGCCAGCGTGCCGGGCTTCGCCTTGAAGCCGCAGGCGTCGAGCCAGGTCCGCACTTCTCCGGGCTGGTCGCGCAGCCAGACCTCGTAGTCGGCAGGTGCGAGCGGGGTCAGAGGGACGGCGCCGTCGGTCGCGTCGGTTAGGTGGTCGGACATGTCGGTGCCCTCTGCGGATCGGTTCTTCGCCAGCCGCGACCATGCCGTTTCGCGTCGCCGGTGGAAAGGGCGGCGTACCGCGGCGGGCGGACGTCCGGCGATCGGGAACCGCCCGCGCCGTCCGGCGTTGAAGCGACATCCCGGCACCGCGACGGCGGCCGGCCGGTAGCGGGTTCATCATGGAGAACTGAGCAATGTCTCGCTTCCTGAAGACGTCAGTGGTCGTTTCCGCGCTGGCCTTCTCGCTGGCGGCTTGCGGCAACACGGCGGGAGAGCGGGCGACGTCGGGTGCGGGCCTCGGCGCCGCCGGGGGCGCGCTGGTCGGTGGACTGGCGGGCGGCAGCGTCGTCGGCGGTGCGCTTCTGGGCGGAGCCGCGGGCGCCGTGGCCGGCGCCGTCACCACGCGCGACGAGGTCGACCTCGGCAAGCCGGTCTGGCGCTGAGTTCGCCGCGGCGGCGCACCCGCCGCATCGCGGTATTGCTGCGAAGAGGGGCCGCTCCGGACGGGGCGGCCCTTCGTCCGTCGTGGTCGGGACGCCGGGGATGCTGACGGCGGTTCCGCGGCGGCGCCATCGCCGCTATGGTCGGGTGAAGTATGCAGAACGGCAGGACGATACGATGACCAAGCTTGTTCTGGTCCGGCACGGGCAGTCCCAGTGGAACCTGGAGAACCGCTTCACCGGCTGGAAGGATGTCGACATCACCGAAGCGGGCGTTGCCGAGGCGCGGAAGGGCGCGCGCGCCCTGGTCAAGGCCGGGTTCGACTTCGACCTCTGCTACACCTCCGTTCTCAAGCGTGCGATCCGCACACTCTGGGTCATCCTGGACGAGATGGACCGGATGTGGCTGCCCGTCGTGCGTGACTGGCGCCTGAACGAGCGGCACTACGGCGCGCTTCAGGGGCTGAACAAGGCCGAGACGGCGCAGAAGCACAGCGAGGAGCAGGTCTTCATCTGGCGGCGCAGCTTCGACGTGCCGCCGCCGGCGCTGGAGCCGACCGACGAGCGCTGGCCGGGTGCCGAACGGCGCTACGCGATGCTGCCGCCGAAGGCCATTCCGCTGGCGGAGAGCCTGAAGGACACCATCGCCAGGGTCGAACCCTACTTCGTCGGCGAGATCGCGCCGCAGATCGCCCAGGGCAAGCGCATACTCATCGCGGCGCACGGCAACAGCCTGCGTGCGCTGGTCAAGTATCTCGACGAGGTGTCGGACGAGGAGATCCCGAAGGTCGAGATCCCGACCGGAGTGCCGCTCGTCTACGAACTCGACGAGACGATGAAGCCGATCCGGCACTATTACCTGGAGGACTGAGCGCCGGCGCGGCGCCGGCCGTAACGAGAATAAAGAGGGGGAGGCGGGCATGGCATCGAATCAGCCCACGGGCGCCGAGGCGGTCGTCCGGATGCTCAAGCTGCACGGGGTGGAGTACATCTTCGGCCTCTGCGGCGACACCAGCCTGCCGCTCTACGACGCGCTGTTCCGCACGGGGCAGGGATTGACCCATGTGCTCACCCGCGACGAGCGGTCGGCGGCCTATATGGCCGACGGCTATGCCCGCGTTTCGGGCAGGGTCGGCATCTGCGAGGGGCCGTCGGGCGGCGGTGCCACCTACATCCTGCCGGGCGTGGTCGAGGCGAACGAGTCCTCGATCCCGATACTCGCGATGACCACGGACATCTCGACGACGGGGCGGGGCAAATACACCCTGACCGAACTGGACCAGGAAGCGCTGTTCCGGCCGCTGACCAAGTTCAACCGGGTGGCCGATACCGGCAAGAGCCTGCCCTCGCTGATGCGCGCGGCCTTTCGGGCGATGACGACCGGAAGGCCCGGTGCGGCCCATCTGGGCCTGCCGTTCGACGTCCAGAACCAGCCCGTCGACGAGGCCGACATCTGGGCCGACGGCGGCCTCGGCCGCTATCCGAGCCGGCCGGTCGGTCCCGACCCCGCCGCCGTCGAGGCCGCCGCGGACCTCCTGCTGGCGGCGGAGCGTCCCGTCTTCGTCTGCGGCGGCGGCGTGGTGATCGCCGGCGGCGAGGCGGCGCTGCGATCGCTGGCCGAGGCCCTGGGCGCGCCGGTTGCGACCACGGTCAGCGGCCAGGGCAGCATCGGCGACGGCCATCCGCTGTCGGTCGGCGTCGTCGGCTCGAACGGTGGCACGGTGCCGACGCGCGAGATCGTCGACTGGGCGGACACGATCGTCTTCGTCGGCTGCCGCGCCGGCTCGGTCACCACCGAACGCTGGCGCCATCCGAAGCCGGGCAGTGCGAAGATCGTGCATCTCGACGTCGATGCCGACGTGATCGGTGCCAACTATCCGACCGACGTGGCCGTCGCGGGCGACGCGCGGCTGGCGCTGGAGGCGATCGGCGCCGCCGTGGCGAAGCGGGCGCGGGGCGACCGCGCCGAGGTGCGCGCGATGATCGCCGAGGCGAAGCGGCGCAAGTTCGAGGCCTTCCGCGAACTGGCCGTCTCGGACGAGCGGCCGATCCGGCCGGAGCGGCTGGTCGCCGAACTGAGCCGGGTGCTGCCGCCCGACGCCACCGTCGTCTGCGATCCGGGTACGCCGTGCCCCTATGTCTCGGCCTATTACGAATTCCCGCAGGCCGGTCGGCATTTCATCTCGAACCGCGCGCACGGCGCCTTGGGATATGCCATGTCGGCGGCCGTGGGCGCCCATATCGGGCGGCGCGGCGTGAAGACGGTGGCGCTGATGGGCGACGGCTCGTTCGGCTTCACCTGCGGCGAACTGGAGACGATCGTGCGCATGAAGGTGCCGGTGATGTTCGTCGTCGTCTCCAACAGCGCCTTCGGCTGGATCAAGGCCGGCCAGCGCAGCGGCTACGACAGGCGCTTCTACTCCGTTGACTTCACCCGCACCGACCATGCGCGTGTCGCCGAGGCCTTC
>JBKBLL010000013.1:0-5540 GCA_046296375.1 Alphaproteobacteria bacterium
GGCCCTCGACGTCGGTCTGTTGGAAGCGGCACCCAACCGCTGGACAGCTAGCGATTGGTCGCCGGACTGGCTCGATGCCGACGGGGCGCCCTGCGAGATTCTGGGCGGCGGCAGCAAGCGTGGCCTGGGCCGGCCGATGCAGGCCGAACGGCGCCTCTCCACCCACCGCCTGTCCGGCATCCTCGACTACGAGCCGGAGGAACTGGTCCTGACCGCGCTGCCGGGCACGCCGCTGCGCGACGTCCAGGCGGTCCTGGCCGGCCGCCGACAGATGATGGCGTTCGAGCCGCTGGACATGGCGCGTCTGGTCGGCGGCGATCCGGGGGCGGGGACGCTGGGTGGCATGCTCGCCTGCAATCTCGCCGGGCCGCGGCGGCTGAAGATGGGTGCTGCACGCGACCATTTCCTCGGGGCCGCCTGCGTGACCGGCCGTGGCGAGGCGATCCGCACCGGCGGCAAGGTCGTGAAGAACGTGACCGGCTACGACCTCTGCAAGCTGCTCGCCGGGTCCCACGGCACGCTGGCGGTGCTGACCGAGGTCACGATCAAGGTCCTGCCGGCGCCGGAGGACCTGCGCACCCTGCTGCTGCACCGCCTGGACGAGGCGGCCGCCCTGGACGCGATGACGGCGGCCATGCAGAGCCCGCACGAGGTCTCGGGTGCTGCCCACCTGCCGGCCGACACCGTCGCCGATCTCGGCATGGCGCGCGTCGGCTCGGGCGGCGCGGCGGTCACCGCGATCCGGCTGGAAGGCTTCGGGCCGTCGGTGAAGGCGCGCTTCGCCGCCCTCGCCGCGGAACTCGCGCGCTTCGGCGATGTCGCGGAACTGGACGCGGTGCCGTCGCTGGCGCTCTGGCGCGCGATCCGGGACGTCGAGCCCTTCGTCTCGCTCTGGGATCGCGCGGTCTGGCGTCTGTCGGTGCCACCGGCCGCGGGGGCCGCGGTCGCCGCCGCGATCCGCGCCGCCTGCGACTGCCGCATCCTGTTCGACTGGGCGGGCGGCCTGCTCTGGGTGGCACCGGCCGCGGCGGCCGTCGGCGACCTCGGCGCGGCGGCGATCCGCGCGGCGGTCGCCGCGTCGGGCGGCCATGCCACGCTGATCCGCGCGCCGGCCGAGCAGCGCGCCGTCCTCGACGTGTTCCAGCCGCCGGCACCCGGCGTTGCCGCCCTGTCGCGCCGGGTCAAGGAGGCCTTCGACCCACGCGGCGTGCTCAACCCCGGCCGCATGTATCCGGACGTCTGACGATGCAGACCCACTTCACCCCGGAACAACTCGCCGATCCGGACAACCGCGAATCGGAGAAGATCCTCCGCGCCTGCGTCCATTGCGGCTTCTGCACCGCGACCTGCCCGACCTACGTGCTGCTCGGCGACGAACTCGACAGCCCGCGCGGTCGCATCTACCTGATGAAGGAGATGCTGGAGAAGGGCGGCAGGCCCACCGACGAGACGGTGAAGCATGTCGACCGCTGCCTCTCCTGCCTGTCCTGCATGACGACCTGCCCGTCGGGCGTCCACTATCAGCATCTGGTCGACCACGGGCGCACCTATATCGAGGCGAACTATCGCCGTCCCGTCGCCGACCGGCTGCTGCGCGGCATGCTGGCGACTGTGCTCCCGCGGCCGCTCCTGGCGCGGCTGGCCTTCATGGGCGCCTGGTTCGCACGCCCCCTCGCGCCGGTCCTGCCGGCGCGGCTGGCGGCCATGCTGCGCCTGGCGCCACGCAGCCTCGCGGCACCCTCGCCGGACGACCGGCCGCAGGTCTTTCCCGCCGAGGGCGAGCGGCGGATGCGTGTCGCCCTGCTCGCCGGCTGCGTGCAGCAGGTGGTGGCGCCGGGCATCAACGAGGCGACCATCCGCCTGCTCACCCGCCACGGCGCGGAGGTCGTGGTCGTCCGCGGCGCCGGCTGCTGCGGGGCGCTGCCGCACCACCTCGGCAAGGAGCGGCCGTCGCACCGGCTCGCCCGGGCCAACATCGCCGCCTGGCTGCGCGAGGCGGAGGGGGAGGGGCTCGACGCCGTCGTCGCCAACGCGTCGGGCTGCGGTACGCAGGTGAAGGACTACGGCTTCATGTTCCGCGACGATCCGGACTGGGCGGGGCGTGCGGCGCGCGTATCGGCACTCGCCCGCGACGTGACGGAGGTCATGGCGACGCTGGGTATCGGCGCGCCGCTGCCTTTCGCCAAGCCGGTGCTGGCCTATCACTCCGCCTGTTCGATGCAGCACGGCCAGGGCATCCGGACCGAGCCGGTGGCGCTGCTGCAGGCGGCGGGATTCGAGGTGCGCACCGTGCCGGAGGGCCACCTCTGCTGCGGCTCCGCCGGCACCTACAACCTGCTCCAGCCGGAACTCGCGACGCGGCTCCGCGACCGCAAGGTCGCGAACATCGCGCGCACCGGCGCGGGTGCGGTGGCCACCGGAAACGTCGGCTGCATCAGCCAGATCGCTGCTGGTGCGGACATGCCCGTCCTGCACACCGTCGAACTGCTCGACTGGGCGACCGGCGGCCCGAAGCCGGCCGTGCTGCCGTCGGGGCGGCAGCGTCCGTAGGGGCCGGGCTCGCCCCGACCTGCGGTCCCGCCGGCGCCGCTTACCCGCCCCAGATCTCGCCCAGGACGCGCTTCAGGTTGCCGCCCAGGTAGGCGCGGATGTCGGCTTCGCGCCAGCCGCGCTCCAGCAGGGCCGCCGTGACCCTCGGCAGGTCCCGGTGCGCGGCGCAGTCGGAGAGGTAGCGGGCGGGGATCTCCTCGCCGAAGGCGCGGTTGAAGCGGTCGATGCCTTCCCAGCGGCGCGGGGTCGCCCGTTCGAAGGCGATCTTGCGCAGGTCCCGGCCCGTCGAGAGGTCCGTGCCGAACGAGACGTGCTCGATGCCCGCCACTTCGACCAGGTACTCGAGGTTCCGGACATAGTCGGCGATCGCCGGCTTGCGCGTCTCGTCGCCGTTCCAGCACATCGGCCCGTAAATGCTGGCCCCGATCACGCCGCCCTTGGCGACCAGCGCCCGGATCAGGTCGTCCGGCTTGTTCCGGGCGAGGTCGGTCACCGCCGACGGGTTGGCGTGCGTCACCAGTACCGGCTGCTCGCTCAACCCGATCACGTCCATGGCGGTGCGGTAGCCGACATGGCTGAGGTCGATCGCGATGCCGAGTTCGTTCATCAGCCGTACCGCATCGCGGCCGAAGCTCGACAGGCCCGCACCTTCCTCTTCCAGGCAGCCGTCGCCGATAAAGTTCCGGTAGTTGTAGGTCGGCTGCATGATCCTGAGGCCGAGCCGGTGGAAGAAGTGCAGCCGATCCAGCCTGTCCGCGATGGGCCGTGTGTTCTGCCAGCCCATGACGAGGCCGGTCCGGCCCTCGGCACGCGCCCGGTCGAAGTCGGCCCCCGTCTCGATCAGGCGCCAGGCGCTGTCCGGTGCCCCAAGGATGCCGTGCCACTGCGCGATCTGGGCGCAGGCCTCGGGGAAGTCCGCCTCGAAGTGGCAGACGGTGACGTTCAGGGCGTCGATGCCGCCGGCCTTCAGGTCTCCGGTCCAGCCGTCGCAGTGATAGACGAGGCCGTCCATGACGAAGGCCTCGTGGTGCAGCCGTTCGGCGTCGGTCATCCGCCGTCTCCCCGCTGTGGCGCGTTCAGCCGCCGTTCACCGGCGGAAGTTAAGCTCGATCTTCACGCCGTTCGGGTCGAAGAGGAACACTTGACGGATCTTGCCGCCGGGCACGTCGCGCACCTCGTATTCGATGGACTTGCCGGACAGTTTGGCGGCGAAGCCGTCGAAGTCGTCCGCGCCGAACGCGACATGATCGATGCTGCCGCTACCTTCGCCGGCGCCGGCCGCCCTGTCGCCGCCGATCAGGTGGATCACCGGCTCACCGGCCGTATAGAGCCAGGCGCCCGGGAAGGCGAAGTTCGGCCGCTCGCCGAGTTCGAGCCCGATCACGTCCCGATAGAAAGCCACGGTCTCGTCGAGCCGCTCGGTGCGGATGTTCACATGGTCGAGCGATGTGATCGGCATGGGCACCTCCTCCTGCGCACGGTTCGCGCCGCCTGCCCGGAGACCGTAGGGCCAAGCGGGCCGGCGGTCCAGGACCCCCGTGACGTTCGATTTTTGGTCCAGGGAGGGAACGAACAGACTAACGGATTTGTAAGGTGAGTGAGAAGGGCGTGCGCGATAGATTCCAGGGTGAGGGATGACCCATCACGATCGGGCGCGGCGCGATGTACGAGCCGAGGACTTGCCGGGCCCAAGATTAGGTTTCGGTGGACACTGGCGGCCATTACGGAAATGTCCGGATGTGGCGTTCTCGGGTTCTTTCCTGTCCGGGTGGGCTCGATTTGCCCGGACTTGGCGAGGGAGCGGGTGGTGCGAAATTCATTGACAAATCGGACCGTCCAGAGTATATCTCCTGTGATTGCCGCGAGGGCGGCAACGGGTGATCCCAAGAAACCTGAGGTTCCCGAGGGGGTGCGGCGATAGTCGCGGCCGCCTTGGGTGTCCGCGTCACCAAGCGCGGACGGTTGGTCTTCCGGGGGTAACCGCTGACGTGAAGGACGAGGCGAGTTGAACATCACGACGCACATCTCCGAATCCGGCCTGTCGCACTATCTTGCGGAGGCGAAGGGGTTCCCGATGCTCGCGCCGGAACTGGAACAGGTTCTGTCGCGTGCGTGGCGTGATTCGCAGGACGAATCGGCGCTGCGCCAGCTCGTGGGCAGCCACCTCCGCCTCGTCGTCAAGATCGCCCGCGGCTACAGCGGCTACGGCCTGCCGGTCGAGGACCTCATCGCCGAGGGCAATGTGGGCCTCATGCAGGCGGCCGAGAAGTTCGATCCCGACCGCGGCTTCCGCTTCGCGACCTACGCGATGTGGTGGATCCGTGCGGCCATTCAGGAATACATCCTGCGCTCCTGGTCGCTGGTGAAGATGGGCACGACGGCCGCGCAGAAGAAGCTCTTCTTCAACCTGCGCAAGCTGAAGGCGCGTATGCAGGAACTGGAGAGCGGCGACCTGTCGCCGGAGACGGTGGCGACCATCGCGACCGAGCTCGACGTCCCCGAGACGGACGTGATCGAGATGAACCGCCGCCTGGGTGCGTCGGACAGTTCGCTCAACGTCACGATCGGCGCCGACGGCGACACGGAGTGGATGGAGCTCCTGGGCGACGACCGGCCCAGCCAGGAGACCCTCCTGGCCGACGCCGACGAACTGTCGCTGCGTCGCAAGCTGCTGACCAAGGCGCTGGAAGGCCTGACCGATCGCGAACGCAAGATCGTCCTGGAGCGGCGCCTGCGCGAGGAGCCGATGACGCTGGAGGCCCTCAGCCACCAGTTCAACGTCTCGCGCGAGCGGGTGCGCCAGATCGAGGTGCGGGCGATGGAGAAGCTGCGCAAGGCGGTGCTCAACGCCGCCCGTGCCCTGCGCGCCGAACCGCAGCAGATCCTCGCCGCGGCATAGCCGCAGCGTCGGAAGTATCGGGACGGGGGGGCGGGGGCGACGCCCGGCGGCGGGGGGGGTGGGGGGGCCGGGGACGGGGGGCAGGGGCGGG
>JBKBLL010000013.1:5550-31077 GCA_046296375.1 Alphaproteobacteria bacterium
CTCCGCCGCTGGGGGGTACTTTCGGGCCGGGCCCGCGCCCCTCCCGCCCGCCGGCCTTTCTCTTTGGCGCTCCCTTCCTGGTCGCCCTGTCAGGTCAGCGCCACCCGCGCCGGCGCCAGCGGCAGGCCGGGCACCTCGGTGCGCGTCCGGAAGATCGTGCCGCAGTTCTCGTGCGGGCCGCCGCGCGAGCCGGTGACGATGTAGAGATCGCGCATGTCGTCACCGCCGAAGCACAGGCTGGTGACCATCGGCAGCGGCACGGCCAGGTCGCCGCGATGGCTGCCGTCCGGCTCGTACACCGCGACGCGGCCGCCATGCGCGTCGGCGACCCAGACCGATCCGTCGGTGGCCACCTTCAGCCCGTCTGCCACCCCGTCCGATCCCAGCGAGGCGAAGCGCCGCCACGGCCCGACCGTGCCGTCGGCGCGCACGTCGTAGACCCGCACCATCCCGCCCCGGGCGTCGGAATGGTAGAGGCGGCCGCCGTCGGGGGAAACGCCCAGGCCGTTGGTCAGCATGATTCCGTCGGAGATCGTGCGTACGCTGCCGTCCAGGTCGATCATGTGCAGGTGGCCGGGCCGCGGCGGCTCGCCGCCGAAGACGCGGAACGCGACCGATCCGGCATAGATCCGCCCTGCCCGGTCGGTGGTCAGGTCGTTGAAGCCGACCGCCTCCGGCGTCACGTCGGCGGTCAGCAGCACGCGGGCCGGCGTGTCGCCCATCGGGAAGAAGGCGATGTCGCGCCCGCCCACCACCAGACCGCCCGCCGCGTGCAGGGCGATGCCGCCGATGCCGCGCCGTTTCGGCAGCACCGTCGATATCGCGCCGCCACGGTCGAGCAGGTTCACGCCGCCGTTCAGCACATCGCTGAAATAAAGGCCCGCCGCGGCATCCCAGACCGGCCCCTCGATCAGGCCGTAGCCGCTCGCGACCGTTTCCATCGCTTCCTCCGATTGTTCCGTTTCGTAGCGCCGCCGCCGTCAGGCGCGCGTCGACTTCGCTTCGATTCGCGCGGCCAGTGCCAGCAGGCGCTCGGCCCGCTCGACGATCGGATAATCGATCATCTTGCCGTCGACGGTGATGGAGGCGCGGCCCTGCGCCTTCGCCGTCTCGAAGCCGGCGACGACGCGCTCGGCCGCCGCGACTTCCTCGGGCGACGGGCCGAAGCCGTCGTTCAGCATGGCCACGACCTTCGGGTGAATGCAGGACGCTCCGGCGAAGCCGAAGCGGCGGGAATTGCGTACGACCGCGCGATAGCCCTCCTCGTCGTTGAAGTCGGCCACCGTGCCGATGATGCCCATCGGCAGCACGCCGGCGGCGCGCGCGGCGATGGCGACCCGCTGTTTCGGGTAGAGCAGCACGTCGGGATCGGGCAGGCCGCCCGTCGACAGGGCGAAGTCCTCGCTTCCGAGGCCCACGGCCACGATGCGGCGGTGTGCCGCAGCGATTTCCTCGACGCGGGCGAAGGCGCTCGCCGTCTCGATCAGGACGGAGAATTTGGTGTGCCCGATCGGCATGCCCTTCGCCGCCTCGATCCGGTCCACCAGGTCGGCGATCAGCCGTACATGGCTGGCGCTGTCGATCTTCGGCAGCAGCACGGCGCGGATGTCGGGCGAGACCACCGTCTCCAGATCGCGCACGCACAGTTCGAGCGGTTCGTTGACGCGCACCAGCACGTCGGCACCGTTGCGTGAGACGAGCTTCGCGGCCTCCGCCACGAGCAGGCGCGCGCTCGCCTTCTCCGCCAGCGGCACGCTGTCCTCGAGATCCAGGATGATGCCGTCGGCGCCGCGCAGATGCGCCTTCTCGACATAGGCGCGCACGTTCACCGGCACGAACAGCAGCGAGCGCCAGAGGGGAAGGTCTATGTCGTTATGGCTCATGGGCGGGCTCCTCCAGGGGCCGCCAGAATGGAGCGACCCCCGCAGCCCCGCAACCGCCTCAGGGCTGCGACCAGCCGAGGCAGCCCGCGGGCAGGGCACCTCTGCCCAGCGGAACGGCGCCGTGGCGCAGGAGCGCCCATGTCTGGGCACCCTCGCCGGGCTCGATCGCCCAGACCTGTCCGGAGGGGTCGCTCCAGACCGTTCGGCCGTCGACCGCCGCGATGGCGGCAAAGATGTCGGCCGACGGCGTTTGCGGCGGGAACAGCACCAGTACCGGCGTGTCGGCCGGCGGCAGTGCCGCGACGGGACCTGCGACCAGGATCATGAGCGTCAGCGCCGCCGCGGCGGCGCGCGTCCCGCGGGCCCCTGGGCTGCCGACCCCTGGGCTGCCGGACCCCGGGCCGCCGCTGCGGAGCATGGCGAGACCGCCGAGCGCAGGAGCGATGCCGAAGGCGAACAGCCAGATCAGGTCCCACAGCAGCGGCGCTTCCGCGTCCATCCGAACACGGTGGATACCGAGCAGCCAGTGCGAGGCGACGGCGTCGATCACGTGCCACATCCCGAAGCCGAACATGCCGAAGGCGGCGAGCCGGCGCCCGGCGTCGGCGGTCTGGAGGCCATGGCGGGCCGTCCAGAGCAGCCAGAGCCCCGCCGCCGCCACGAGGTACATCAGCGCGTGAAATATGCCGTCAGCGAGGACCTGGACGCGCAGATCGGCGAACCGCCCGCCTTCGAGACCGCTCAGCAGGTGGTGCCATTGCAGGATCTGGTGCAGCAATATCCCGTCGAAGAAGCCACCGAGCGCGAAGCCGAGCGACAGGGCCGCCCATTTCAGTCGCCCGCCCGACGCATCCGGGTCGGCGGCCGGCGCCGCATCCGCGCGGCTGCCCCTCGTCACTACCGCTCCGCCGCCGACAGAGCCGCTCTCGCGCGTTCCCGCACGTTGGAGGTCCCGTCGGGCAGCGCGCCGAAGTCGCCGCGCAGCCCCTTGAGGGCATAGCGCTCCCGGTCGATCTCCCTGGTGGTGCGAAAACCGAGACGGCGCAGCACGGGCAGTGGCGGGCACCAGCCCTGCGTCGCGTGCTGGAACAGGAACGCGGTGACCGCCGCCGGCAGCAGCAGCCATCGCCTGTCTGCGGTGGCCCCCAGGGCCACGCCGACGAACGCCAGGGTAGCGGCGTTCGTCTGCAGGGTCCGCTCGATGTCCCATTCACGGTCGAGAGCGCCGAGGCGCGCCTCGATTTCATGCGGGCGGGCGGCGAAATGGGCCAGCCGCCTCTCCGTCTCGTGGCGGATCCGCCGATTGACGCTCGGTGCAGTCTGGTTCGCGACGCGGTCTGCCGATGCGGGAATCATCGCCGCTCCCCTGCTGGCGGGCATCTGTCGCCGTTAACCGGGCAGCCGTGGTTCCGGTTCCCGCCGTCTGCCGAAACGTGCCCCGGCGCGCCGGTCCTGGGCCCGCGTCGGTCAGATCACACCGGCGGCCGTTAGAGTGGCGACGCGCTCGGCGTCGTAGACGAGGCCGTAGATCTCATCGGTGTGCTGGCCGAGGGGCGGGGCGGGGGTGCGGACGGTGGCGGGCGTGCCGCTCAGCCGCGGCACGGGCATGTGCATCGGCACGGTGCCCATCTCCTCGTCCGGGGCCTCGACCAGGATGCCGCGGGCCTGGACGTGCGGATCCTCCATGAACTGGCCGATGTCGTAGACGGGGGCCGCGGTGACGCCCTGCTCCTCGAAGAAGGTTATGTTTTCGGCGAGCGTGCGTTCGCCGATCCAGCCGCCCACGATGCCGTCGACCACCTCGCGGCGCTTGATCCGCTCCGCATTGGTGGCGAAATCGGGATTGCGGTTCAGGTCGTCGCGGCCGATCGCCCGGAACAGGCGCTCGGTCATCGACTGGGTGGAGGCGGAGATGGCGACCCAGCCGCCGTCGCTGGTCCTGTAGACGTTGCGCGGCGACGACTGCTCGGAGGCGGAGCCGACGCGCCGCCGCTTCTTGCCGCCGACGCGCTGGATCGCCGCCTCCGGCCCCAGGATCGAGAAGATCGATTCGAGCAGGCTGAGGTCGATCACTTGGCCCTTGCCGCCGTTCCGCTCGATGTCGCGCACGGCGATCACCGTCGCCATGGCGCCGTACAGGCCGGCGATCATGTCGGCCATGGCGAGTGGCGGCAGTACCGGTTCGCGGTCCTCGAAGCCGTTGCGCGAGGCGAAGCCGGACATGGCCTCGACCAGCGTGCCGAAGCCGGGCCGCGGCGCGTAGGGGCCGGTCTGGCCGAAGCCCGAGACCCGCACGATCACCAGGTTCGGATTGACCGCGTGGAGTTCGTCGGGCGCCAGCCCCAGCTTCTCCAGATAACGGTAGCGGAAGGACTCGATCAGCACGTCGAACTTCGGCAGCAGGTCTCGGATGATCCCCGGCGCCTCGGGTGACTTCAGGTCGAGCGTGATGCTCTTCTTGTTCCGGGCATAGACCTTCCAGTGGACCGAGAGGCCCTTCTCCTTCCAGTCGCGCAGCGTGTCGCCGCGGCCGGGCGCCTCCACCTTCACCACCTCCGCGCCGTAGTCGGCGAGCTGCAGGCTCAGCATGTTGCCGGCGACGAGGCGGGAGAAGTCCAGAACCCGGACGCCGCGCAGCGGCCCTTCGGCGTCGGGGGCGAAGGCGATCTCTGGCAGGGGCATGGGCGGTTCCGGTTCAATCGGCGCATAGGTACGCCCGGCAGAATACAGCCTCCGGCGCGTGCATCCAGGGGCGGAAGCCTCCGCCGTGGAGGTCGCTACCGGCCACCGTCGGGTGCGGCGCCGCGCGCGCGGATGCCGAAACGTCCGGCGAGCGAGCGGCGAAACAGTGGCCAGACGAACGGCAGCAGTGCGAGTACCCAGATAACGGCACTGATCGGCGTGAACAGCGACGCCCAGTCGTCGCCGACGACCAGCAGCGTGCGCGTCAGTTCGCGCTCGACCATGGGACCGATGATCAGGCCGATGACCAGTGGCGCGCGCGGGATATCGGTCTTGACCATCGCGTAGCCCAGCATCCCGGCCGACGCCATGATGAGGACGTCGTAGACGCTGTTGTTGAGCGCGAAGGAGCCGACGATGCAGAGCATCAGCACGATCGGCGCCAGGATCGCGTCGCGCACCCGGATCACACGTGCGAACAGCCGTGCCCCGGCGAGGCCGAAGGCGAGCAGCATCAGGTTGGCGACAAACAGGCCGGCGAAGATCTTGTAGACCAGGTCGGCATCGTTCTGGAGCAGCAGCGGTCCCGGCCGCAGGCCGTGCGTCATGAAGGCGCCGAGGATGATCGCGGTGACCGCGCCGCCTGGAATGCCGAGCGTCAGCAGCGGGATCATCGTCCCGCCGACGGCGGCGTTGTTGCCGGCTTCCGGACAGGCGATGCCTTCCTCGCAGCCGGTGCCGAAGCGTTCCGGCTGGCGCGAGAAGTTGCGGCCCTGGCTGTAGGCGACGATGGCCGCGATGTCGCTGCCGGTGCCGGGGACGGCGCCCACGATGGTGCCGATTCCCGCGGAGCGGAATTGGGCCGGGAGCAGGGAGCGCAGCAGTGTGAACCCCGGCAGCACCCGGTCGACCGCCAGGCTGCGCCGGCGCCGCGACGATATGCGTTCGATGTTGACGAGCGTTTCGGGTACCGCGAACAGGCCGATGATCGCCGGGATGAACGGGATGCCGGCGAAGAGGGCCATCTCGCCGAAATGGAAGCGCGAGCTGCCGTACATCTCGTCGATGCCGATCGTCGCCATGAACATGCCGATCAGCGCCGAGATGCCGCCGCGCAGGGCGGAGCCGCCGGACAGCGTCGCCACGGCGGTGAGCGCGAAGAAGGCGAGTGCCAGGTATTCGCGCGGGCCGAAGGAGAGCGCGAATGTAGCGATGGGATAGGCGAGCAGCGCCAACGCCACGGTCGCGAACACGCCGCCGATGAAGGACGAGATCGTTGCGACGCCGAGCGCGCGTCCGGCAAACCCCTTGCGGCCGAGCGTGTAGCCGTCGAGCACCGTCGCCACGGCACCCGGCGTGCCCGGAATACCGAGCAGGATGGCCGAGATCGACCCGCCATACACGGCGCCCGTATAGATCCCGAGCAGTGCCACGATGCCGGAGAACGGGTCCATGGTGAAGGTAAGCGGGCTGACGACCGCGACGCCCATCGTCGCCGAAATGCCCGGCAGGCAGCCGGCGACGATCCCGACGATTACGGATCCCGCGAGCAGGAGGAGCAGGTCCGGCTGCACGACGGCGAGGATCGCCTGGAGTGCGAGTTCGCTCACCGATCAGGGCCCGAACAGCAGGCCGTCGGGAAAGACGACGTAGAAGACGCGCCAGAAGAGCTGATGGAGACCGATGGACACGGCCGCGGACACGGTGACGATGCGTGCGGCGGCGAGCCGGTTGAGCTGCGGCTCGAGCAGGAACATCAGCACCACCAGAAAGCAGAAGGCTGCCAGCGGGAAGCCGAGCAGTTCCATGAGCCAGAAGAAGCCGACCGTACCGGTGATGGCCACGAGGAGGCCCGCCAGCCGGCCGACCGGCATCGCCACCTGGGCGGAGCCGGCGCTTTGTGCCATAGCGGCGAGAAAGCTCCGAAACCGGTCCGGCGTTTCGACCGACCAGGCCTGATCGTCCTCCTCGGCACGGCCGTCGCGCCGGTAGGCGGCCAGCGCCTCGGCGAAGGCGCGGTGGAGGTCGTGCGCCCGTCCGATCACCGCCGCACCCGGCGCCGCGATCCCCGCCCAGGCACCCGAGACGAGTGGCGGCCCGATATCGGCAGCCAGTGGCCCGAACCCGGCGGCTTCGTCCTCGGCTTCGGCGAAGACGGCCAGCGCGACCAGACTGTCGTCGGCGAGCGCCTCGCGCACTTCGCCCAGCGGGAGGACCGCCGCGTCGAGGGCGCCTGCGCCGACCTCTGCGATCAGGGCCTCGGCGTCCGCCCCGAAACTGCCGTCGATCGGACTGGCGAGGCGGTCCGACAGCCAGCCGGCGACCGACGCCGATGCGTCGCCGGCGAAGCCGATCCGCGGCCGCGTGCCGTGCGCGGTGAGGCGATCGAAGCTCGTACCTGCCCTGCCGACCGCCACGTCCGGATCGAAGAACAGGCGGGCGACCGGCTCGAAATGCGTCCCGGACCAGTGGGCCGCCTCGGCCGGGGTGAGATCCGGCGTTTCGCTCGACGCGACCGTCAGGGTGGCGCCGTCGCCGGCACGCGCCCCCGACCATGCGGCCGAGAATACGCCGGCGCCGTTGCGCGCCACCACGCGCACGCCGCGGCCTAGCGGCCCCGCCGCCTCACGCGCCAGGCCGCGCAGGATCGTGTCGTGGCGCAGCCCCTCGGTGAAGGGGGACAGCAGGACGATTTCGCGCCTGACCAGAGCGCCGATCAGCGCCGCCAGGGTCGACAGGCCCAGTGCTGCGAGCACCAGTGCCGGGTAGAAGCCGGGGCCGATCGAATCGCGGACGAAGAAGTCGAGCTTCCACGCCTCCGACAGCATGAACAGCGTCGCGGCCAGGAGCACCCCGAGAAACGCGACCTGCTTGGCCTTCTCCCCCGGCAACCTGGTCCGGCTCCGGTCGGCGGCGACGTGCCGCCGGGATCCGCCGGCGCGATCGGGCGCGTCGCTCACTTCGGCTGGAGGCCGGCAGCCTTCGCCGCTTTTTCGTAGGTGGCGTGCTGGTCGGCGAGCCACGCGCCGAACGCGTCGCCCTTGATAAGCGTGACGTCCATGCCGAACTTCTTCATCTCGGCGATGAAGTCGGGGTCGGCGGCGGTCTTCGCGCACACGTCCACCCAGCGAGCCGTGATGTCGGCGGGCATGCCCTTCGGTCCGGCGATGCCGCGGAACGATGCGACGTTCGCCTCCCAGCCCTTCGAGGCCGAGGTCGGTACGTCAGGATAGTCCGGCGACGGCTGGTCGCCGAGTACCAGCAGGACCCGGTTCTGCTTGCTCTCGGTATAGGGCAGCGCCTCGGAAGAGTCCGCCATCGCCACGTCGACATGGCCGCCGAGCAGCGCCACCAGCGCCGGGCCCGCGCCCTCGTACGGCACCATCGTCGCGTCGATGCCTGCACTCCCGGCGAACGCGACCCCGGCGAGATAGTTGTTCGTCGCCGCGCCGGCCGCGCCGATCTTCAGCTTGCCGGGCGCCGATTTGGCATCGGCGATCAGTTCGTCGATGGTCTGGAACGCGCTGTCGGCACGAACGCTGACGGTCATCGGGATCGCGGCGAGGAGGCAGATCGGCGTGAAACTGTCATATTGCACCGGGTAGCCCGCGACCGTATGCGGCGCGACGGTCAGGGTGGTGACCGCCATGGTGATCACATGCCCGTCCGCCCTTGCCCGCGCGCCGTGCGAGAAACCGACCGCTCCGCTGCCGCCGGTCCGGTTCGACACGAACATCTCGCCCCCGAGATGCTTCGCGGCGAACTGCGCGAAGAAGCGGCCGACCCGGTCGGTGCCGCCGCCCTGGGCGAAGGGGATGACCAGCTCCACGGGCTTTTGCGGGAAGCTCTGCGCCGAAGCGCCGGTAGTGCAAAAAATCGCCAATACCGACGCGGCGAACGTGGTCGACCTGCCGATCCTCATAGTGCCTCTCCCTGATTCGTTATTGTAGAGACTGCCTATTCGCCGATCTTCCCGACCATCCGTCTTGAATGTCAACCGTTACTGTTGATAAGGTTGTCTGGACATGAAGCGATGGCAAGGAGTAGAGAACATGGCCGCATTGGGCGTGCGCCGGCTATCGAACGGAATCGGTGCGGAGGTCACCGGCGTCGACTTGTCTCGGCCGGTCGACACCGGGACGGTGGAGGCGATCCGCGCCGCCTGGCACGAGCATCTGGTGCTGCTGTTCCGCGATCAGCACGACCTGACGCCGGAGCGCCACATCGCCTTCAGCCGTAATTTCGGCGATCTCGACCAGCACGATTCGAACCCTCGTTATCGTATGCAGGAGCACCCGGAAATCCTGCAGATCACGAACCGGCCGATGGACGGCAAGCCTTCGGGCACGCGGAATACCGGCCGAAACTGGCATTCCGACCTCTCCTACACCCGCAATCCGGCGCGAGGCTCGCTGCTCTGGTGCGAGGAGCGACCCGAGGTTGGCGGCGATACCATGTTCACCAACATGTACCTCGCCTACGAAACGCTGTCGGACAAGCTCAAGGCGTTCCTCGACGGGCTTTACGCCGTCCACGACGTGACCCTGGTCAAGGGGATCGAGCAGCGCGATCCGGAGCAGGTGGCGGAACTGAAGCGGCTGAGCCCGCCGGTCGCGCATCCGGTCGTCCGGACTCATTCCGAGACCGGCCGGAAGGCGCTGTTCGTCAGCGAGCGGGTCCGCACGTTCGTCGGCATGACCGACGAAGAGAGCCGCCCGATTCTCGACTTCCTGTGCCGGCACGCCACCCGGCACGAATTCGTCTACCGCCACCAGTGGAGAGCACACGATCTGCTGATGTGGGACAACCGCTGCACGATGCACATCGCGCTCGCCGACTTCGACCAGACGAAGACGCGGCATATGCTGCGCACCAGCCTGCTCGGCGAGCCGTCCGGCTACATCTTCAACGAAGGCGAGGCGGCGGCCGCGGCCTGAGCCGAAGCGTCCAACTCTGCCGGGGACAAGAAACCCCGCCGCCGTGGGTACGGCGGCGGGGTTCGGTCGGACCGCGGTGGGTCGAACGGGCTTAGAAGCCCATGTCGCCCATGCCGCCCATGCCGCCCATTCCGCCGGGCATACCGCCGCCGCCGCCGTTCTTCTCGGGGCGGTCGGTGACCATCGCCTCGGTGGTGACGAGCAGAGCCGCGACCGATGCCGCGTCCTGGAGGGCGAGGCGCACGACCTTGGTCGGATCGATGATGCCGGCCTTCACCATGTCGCCATAGGTGCCGTTCTGAGCGTCGAAGCCGTAGTTGGCGTCGTTCTGCTCCAGCAGCTTGCCGGCGACAACGGCACCGTCGGAGCCGGCATTCTCGGCGATCTGCCGCGCCGGCGCCTGGAGCGCCCTGCGGATGATCTCGATGCCGACCTTCTGGTCGGCGTTCGCCGGGGTCAGGCCTTCGAGTGCCTTGATGCCATAGAGCAGGGCTACACCGCCGCCGGGGACGACGCCTTCCTCGACCGCTGCCTTGGTGGCGTGCATCGCGTCGTCGACGCGATCCTTGCGCTCCTTGACCTCGATCTCGGTCGAGCCGCCGACGCGGATGACCGCCACGCCGCCGGCGAGCTTCGCCAGCCGCTCCTGCAGCTTCTCGCGGTCGTAGTCGGAGGTCGTCTCCTCGATCTGCGCCTTGATCTGGCCGCAGCGCGCCTGGATGTCGTCCTTGCCGCCGTTGCCGTCGACGATCGTCGTATCGTCCTTGGTGATCGAGACCTTCTTCGCCTGGCCAAGCATGTCGAGCGTGACGCTCTCCAGCTTGATGCCCAGGTCCTCGGAGATGACCTGGCCGCCGGTCAGGATCGCCATGTCCTCCAGCATAGCCTTGCGGCGGTCGCCGAAGCCGGGGGCCTTCACCGCCGCGACCTTCAGGCCGCCGCGCAGCTTGTTGACGACCAGGGTCGCCAGCGCCTCACCCTCGATGTCCTCGGCGATGATCAGCAGCGGCTTGCCGCTCTGCGCCACGGCCTCGAGCACCGGCAGCATCTGCTGCAGGCCGGAGAGCTTCTTCTCGTGGAGGAGGATGTAGCAGTCCTCCATTTCCACGATCATCTTCTCGGCATTGGTGATGAAGTACGGCGAGAGATAGCCGCGGTCGAACTGCATGCCCTCGACGACGTCGAGCTCGGTCTCGAGGCTCTTGGCCTCCTCCACCGTGATCACGCCCTCGTTGCCGACCTTCTGCATCGCCTCGGCGAGCATCTTGCCGACTTCGCGGTCGCCGTTTGCCGAGATGGTGCCGACCTGGGCGATCTCGTCGTTGGTCGAGACCTTGCGCGAGCGCGACTGCAGATCCTTGACGACGGCTTCGACGGCCATGTCGATGCCGCGCTTCAGGTCCATCGGGTTCATGCCGGCGGCCACCGCCTTCACGCCCTCGCGGACGATCGCCTGGGCCAGGACCGTCGCGGTCGTCGTGCCGTCGCCCGCCTCGGTGCTGGTCTTGGTCGCGACTTCCTTGACGAGCTGCGCGCCCATGTTCTCGAACTTGTCGGAAAGTTCGATCTCCTTGGCGACGGTGATGCCGTCCTTGGTGATGCGCGGCGCGCCGAACGACTTGTCGATGACGACGTTGCGGCCTTTCGGACCCAGCGTCACCTTCACCGCATCGGCGAGGGTGTTGACGCCGCGCAGCATGCGGTCACGCGCATCGACGCCGAACTTTACGTCTTTGGCTGCCATGATTTTCTGTCCTTGGATTGTCGTGTGTCGGGTCGGCTCGGGGTCGGTCGGCCGATCAGGCGACGACGCCCATGATGTCCGACTCCTTCATGATCAGGAGTTCCTGACCATCGAGCTTCACCTCGGTGCCGGACCACTTGCCGAACAGGATGCGGTCGCCGACCTTGACGTCCAGCGGCTGCAGACGGCCGCTCTCGTCGCGGGCGCCCGGGCCGACGGCGATGATCTCGCCTTCCTGGGGCTTTTCCTGGGCGGTATCGGGGATGATGATGCCGCCGAGGGTCTTGGACTCCTGTTCGATGCGCTTGACCAGCACGCGGTCGTGCAGCGGCTTGAATGCCGGCATGAACCTTCTCCTTACTTCTTCGATGTCGCGTCGGAGGGGCTTTTAGCACTCTCCTTCGACGAGTGCCAGAGTCCTGTCGGCCTGTTCGACGGCCGTTGGATCGCGTATGCCGATCCACGTGGTATGCTCCGCGCGATCTTCAATAGACCGGCCGGGCACACCACATTCCGGGCGGACCTTCGGAACCGGTGGACCCCCAATGAAACGCTCGCGCTCTATCCGCCTCGTCCTGCTCGGAAGCGCCGGGGCCCTGATGCTGTCCGGCTGCGAGGATCCCGTGGACGTGGCCACGCGGGGCCAGCTCTTCACCGACGCCCAGGCCTGCGAGTCCGCCTACGACCGGGAGGAATGCCTCGACGCCTACCGGCGCGCCGAGACGGCGCATGTGGAGACCGCGCCCAAGTTCACTACCCGCGAGGAGTGCGAGGCCGAGTTCGGCGTCGAGAACTGCACCACCGGTCCGCGCCTGGCCGCGGGCGAGGGGGATCCGGCCCAGGCCAATGCCGGGGGCAGCTGGTTCATGCCGGTGATGATGGGCTACATGATGGGCCGGATGATGGGCGGGGGCGTCGCCACGACTCCGGTCTATCGCGACACCCAGAACACCGCCTACACCGGCAACCGCAATATCGGCCGCCTGGACAGCGCGCGGATGCCGCCGCCGGCGCGGGTGGCCGGCAGCGCCGGCGTGCCGAAGTTCGAGATGGCGCGGCGGCAGGCGGTCGCACGCGGCGGCTTCGGCCGCACCGGTTCCGGCGCGTCGAGCTGACGGGATGGAGCGGCTGACGACCGAACCGCGCGCCGACTGGCGGGAGCGGGCGGAGGCGATCGGCTTCCGCTTTCACACGATCGACGGCCAGCCCTACTGGACGGAGGATGCCTGTTACCGCTTCTCCGAAGCGGAGATCGACGCGCTGGAGGAAGCGACCGTCGAGCTGGAGCGCCTCTGCCTGGCTGCGGTCGACCGCGTCGTCGGCGAGCGGCTCTACGACCGGCTGGGCATCCCGGCCGACGCGCACGAGATGATCGCGGAGAGCTGGCGCCGGTTCGACCGCAACATGATCGGCCGGTTCGACCTCAGCTATGGCGGGGAGGGCCCGCCGAAGCTGCTCGAATACAATGCCGACACCCCGACCTCGCTGTTCGAGGCGAGCGTGGTGCAGTGGGAGTGGCTGCAGACCGTGCGGCCGAATGCCGACCAGTTCAACTCCATCCACGAAAAGCTGGTCGAGGCGTGGGCTAAGTACGGCGTCGACGGCACGCTGCATTTCACCTGCGTGCGCGACCATGAGGAGGACTTCGGCACCACGGAGTATCTGCGCGACACCGCCGTGCAGGCCGGTCTGGACACCGGCTTCCTCTTCATCGACGAGATCGGCTGGGACGGCGTCGGCTTCGTCGACCGCGACGACCGGTACATCCGCAGCCTCTTCAAGCTCTATCCCTGGGAATGGCTGATCGAGGAGAATTTCGGCGCCTATATCGGCCCGTCGCGCGCGCTCGTGATCGAGCCGCCCTGGAAGATGGTGCTGTCGAACAAGGCGATCCTGCCGATCCTCTGGGAGATGTTCCCCGACCATCCGAACCTGCTGCCGGCCTCGCTCGATCCTGCGGACATCGCAGGCCCCATGGTGGCGAAGCCCGCACTCGGCCGCGAAGGGCAGGGCGTCACGATCCACCGCGACGGACCGCCGGTCGCCGTCGCGGGCAATGTCTATCAGTCCTTTGCGCCCTTGCCCGCCTTCGACGGCCGGTATGCCGTCATCGGCTCCTGGGTGATCGCCTCGCAGCCCGCCGGCATCGGCATACGCGAGGACGACGCGGCGGTGACGCTGAACACCAGTCGCTTCGTGCCGCATTTCTTCGCCTGACGACGCGCATGCGAGACTCTGTGTTTACATTTGTGTACGGTATTGTGAACGTTGCGGAAAACGGGCGCGATGCGTCGTGCCCGGCCGAGGCCTCGGGGATGCGGATTGCGGATACTGCTGGGAGAGGATGAGGGCCTGATCGCCCTCGACCTCGAAACGATGCTGATCGATCTGGGCTACGAAGTGATCGGGCCGGCCGGATCCCTCGAAGAGGTGATGGCGGCGACGGGCGATTGCGACGGCGCCCTGCTCGACGTCAATCTGCGCGGCGAACTCGTGTTCCCCGCCGCCCGCCTGCTGTTGTCCCGCGGCGTCCCGGTGATCTTCTCGTCGGGCTACGACGATGGCGGCGAGTTTCCGGCCGAGTTCCGGGACGTGCCGCGGCTCATGAAACCTTACGACAACGGCGCGCTGCGCGCCGTCTGCCGGCGCGCCTTCTGCGGCGGGGACGCGGCCTAGGCGGACCGACCCGCCGGTCGAGGGCTTTGACCTTCGCCGCGACGGGGGTACGCTTCTCCCACAACAAGACCCAGGTGGGAGGAGACAATGAGGCTAGGACTGTCCGTACTCTGCGGCGCCGTTGCCGGACTGCTCGCTCTGGCACCCGTGGCGGCGTCCGCCCAGGAGATGACCGCCGGCGAGAAGGAACTCTACGAAGCCGCGCAGAAGGAAGGCGAACTCACCTGGTACACGGCGCACACCAGCGCCGAGGTCGCCGAGGCGATCGGCTCCGCCTTCACCGAGCGCTATCCCGGCGTGCGCGTCAACGTCGTGCGCTCCACCGCCCAGGTGGCCTTCCAGAGGCTGTCGCAGGACCTCCGCGCCGGCGTCGCGCAGTGCGACGTCTTCAGTTCGACGGATCTCGGCCACTATCAGTGGCTGAAGAGCGAGAACCTGCTGATGCAGTACCGCCCCGAGAACGCCGAGGGGGTGGTGGACGCCTTCAAGAACCTCGACCCGGACAACTATTTCCACACGACCTCGGCCGGCCTCGTCCTCATCACCTACAACAAGAACCTCGTCAGCGAGGAGGAGAAGCCGAAGAAGTGGACCGACCTGATCGATCCGAAGTGGAAGGACCAGGTCACCGTCGGCCATCCCGGCTTCAGCGGCTATGTCGGCACCTGGGTCGTGATGCTGCGCAAGCTCTACGGCTGGGAGTTCTTCGAGAAGCTCGAGCAGAACAACCCGCAGATCGGCCGGTCGATCAACGATACCGTCACCATGCTGAACGCGGGTGAGCGCAAGATCGGCGCCGGTCCCTCCGGAACGACCCTGATCAGCGCGTCCCGCGGCAACCCCGTCGGCCTCATCTATCCCGAGGACGGGACCCTGCTGATGATCGCCCCGTCCGGCATTCTCGCCAACAGCAAGAATCCGAACGCGGCGAAGCTGTTCCTCAACTTCCTGCTCGGCCCCGACGCCGGCCGCGTCGCCGTCAGCTATTTCGGCGAGAGCCTGCGTCCCGACGTGGAGCCGGCCCCCGGCGCCATGCCGCTCGACCAGATCAAGCTGATCCGGCCCAGCACGGAGGAGATCGAACAGGGCATCCCCGAGGTGAAGGAACTCTGGCGCGACACGTTCGGCGTCTGAGGCCCGGGTCCGAGACCGGTGCCTGAGACCGATGCCTGACACCGGCGTCTGAGGCCGTCCGCCGCGTTCCCTGCGGGGGACGCGGCGCTCCTCGCTCTAGGGAGCCGCACGCGCATGAGAACGTCCGCCGCCACCCTGCCGGGGGCCGAGGTCGCAGCCGCCGACGGCCATCTCTCGGCTTTCCTCCGCCGGCTGCGTTATCTGGAGCCGGCAACCTTGATCTGGATCGCCCTGGTCGCGGTCCTGCTGTTCCTGGTCGTCAGCCCGATGGCGAAGCTGTTCCTCGTCAGCTTCGAGACGCGCGGCACCGGCGAATTCACCCTGTCGAACTACGTCACCGCCTATGGCCGGCCGCGCTACGTCGACGCGCTGATCAACTCGCTCGCGCTGGGCGGCCTGTCGGCCCTGCTGTCTCTCATCTTCGCGCTGCCCATGGCGTGGGCGGTCTCGCGCACGGACATGCCCTTCCGCGGCCTGACCTGGGGCGTCGTGCTCGGCGCCTTCATCATGCCGCCCTACCTGGGAGCGATCGGCTGGATCCTGCTCGCCGGTCCCAACGCCGGCTGGCTGAACCAAGCCTGGACCTGGATCACCGGCAGTCCGGGTTCGATCGTCAACGTCTACACCTTCTTCGGCCTGGCGCTGGTCATCGCCCTCAACTCCTTCCCCTTCATCTTCATCTTCGTGAAGGCGGCGCTCGACATGGTGTCGTCGGAGATGGAGGACGCGGCCAACATCCTCGGCGCCGGCACCTGGCGGACCATGCTCACCGTCACCCTGCCGCTCGTCTGGCCGGCGATCCTGGCGGGGGTCATCATCGTCTTCCTCGAGACGATCTCGCTGTTCGGCACGCCGGCGATCATCGGCATACCGGCCCGCATCAACGTCGTCACCACCCAGCTCTGGCAGTTCTTCGAGTTTCCGACCCGGGTCGAAGTGGCGGCCGCCTATTCCATCCCGCTGCTGCTGATCACGGTCGCCCTCATCTGGGTCCAGCGGCTGGTCCTGTCACGCAAGGGCTTCGTCTCGCAAACCGGCAAGGGCGGCGAACGCCGCCCGGTGCAGCTGGGCCCGTGGCGCTGGCTGCTGTTCGGCTGGTGCGGCCTGGTCGGCCTGCTGGCCGTGGCCATGCCGACCGTGGTGCTCGTCCAGGCTTCCTTCGCCAAGGCCTGGGGGCGGGGCTTTTCGTTCGACAACCTCACCCTGCGCAACTACCAGTACCTGATCTTCGATCACGACATGGCGATGCGCTCGGTCTGGAACACGGTCTACTTCTCGGCCGCCGCCGCCACCTTCGCCCTGATCGTGGCCCTGCTCGTGGCCTACATCCAGCACCGCAAGCTGGTGCCCTTCGGCGGCGTGCTGGGCTTCCTCGCCATGGCGCCCTTCGTCATTCCGGGCATCGTCATGGCGATCGGCTTCTATGCCGCCTACGCCTCGCCGCCGATGGCGCTCTACGGAACGGCCGCGCTGATGATCATCGCCTTCACCGCGCGCTTCCTGCCCATCGCCTATGCGAACTGCTCGGCCGCCGTGCGAACCGTCCATCCCGAGATGGAGGAGGCGGTGCGCATCCTGGGCGGCGGGCGGATGCGCGCCATCCGCTCGGTCGTGGCGCCACTGATGAAGAAGAGCCTCTTCGGTGCCTGGCTCATCGTCTTCATCATCGCCACGCGGGAGCTTTCCGCCGCCGTCTTCCTGGTCGGACCGAACACGCGGACCATGTCCGTGATGCTCTACGACCTCAGCGAGGAGGGCAATTTCGAGGTGCTGGCGGCGCTCGGCGGCATCCTTCTGGTCATCACCATCGCACTCGTCACCATCGGCATGCGGTTGCTCGGTCGCGACTTCATGCTGCGGAGGACCTGACATGCCGCGCCTCGTCCTGAAGCAGGTCGTGAAGACCTTCGGCGCCTTCACCGCCGTCGACCGGCTCGACCTCGATCTCGCCGACGGCGAGTTCGTCTCCCTGCTGGGTCCGTCCGGCTGCGGCAAGACGACGACGCTTCGCATGATCGCGGGCTTCATGCCGCCCAGCGCCGGCACGATCGAGATCGACGGGCGGATCCTGTCCTCCCCGTCCTCGGTCATGCCGCCGGAGCGGCGCGGCATGTCGATGATCTTCCAGAGCTACGCGATCTGGCCGAACATGACGGTGTTCGAAAACGTCGCCTTCGGCCTCAAGCTGCGCAAGCTGCCGGGCGAGGAGGTGCGCCGGCGCGTCGGTCACATCCTCGACGTCGTTCAGATGGGCCACCTCGCCGAACGTTATCCGTCCGAACTCAGCGGCGGCCAGCAGCAGCGGGTCGCGCTGGCGCGGGCGATCGTGGTGCAACCGGCCGTGCTGCTGCTCGACGAGCCGCTGTCCAATCTCGACGCCAGCCTACGCGAGGAGATGCGCTTCGAAATCCGGCGCCTGCACGACGAGTTCCGGATCACCACCGTCTACGTCACCCACGACCAGGGCGAGGCGATGGTGACGTCCGACCGGATCGCGGTGATGAACGCCGGCCGCATCGAGCAGATCGACGATCCCTTCCACCTCTACAACCGGCCGCGGACGCGCTTCGTCGCCGGCTTCATCGGCCGGACGAACTTCGTCGAGGCGCGGCGCGATGCGGACACGGTGGCGTTCGACGGCTTCGCCGTGCCTGCAGGGCGGTTCAACGGTGCGCTGGAGGCGCGGACCGGGGCGCTGACCTTCTCCGTCCGGCCGCAGGACATCTCGCTCCATGCGACCGATCCCGGCGACGGGCGGCTGGCGGTCGCCGGACGGGTCGTGCAGCGCGCCTATCTGGGCGAGTTCTGGGACTATGTCGTGGCGCCGGGGGAGGGGGCGGCCACGCTGCGCGTCGTGGCGCCGCCGCGCGAGGTGTACGAGGCCGGTCAGCCGATCTGGATCGGCCTCGATCCCGAGCGGATGACGCCGCTCTCGTGACGGCGCGGCCCGCGGCCGGGCGCTGACCCCCGGATCGGCTCGGTTCGCGCTGGCACTGCCGCCATGGCAGCGCTTGCAGCAGGCTGGTATCGCAGCGGCCTCGCCCACTTTATGGGCAATCGGCTGTTCGATGGGCTCGACGGGGCGGTCGCGCGCCGAAGGGGCGGAAAGGAGCGGGGGCGGTTTCTTCGACATCGCCCTCGCCTTCATCGTCTGTGCCGCCCTTCCCCTGGGTTTCGGCCGGCCGATCCGCAGGCGAACGACCTCGCCGCTGCCTCTCCTTTGTTCAGCCCTATGGCGTCGTCGCCTTGTTCCCGGCATTCGCGGCTGTCGCGGCGCAACGTGACTTGACGACGGATCGCGACGGCCCGTAGGCGATCCACTCTCCCGGCGGCCTCGCGGGGGGCACCGGGACCATCGTCGCCTTTACCCTCTTCGGCCCGTTTCCGTCCGCTTTTCCCTGGACCGCGGCGATCTTCGCCGGCATGTGCCGCGTCACCGCGGCCGACCCGCATCGCTCTGGGGTCGCGACCCTCGACGCCGGCCCGGCGGCGGGCCACTGCGAAAAAAAGGCCGTCGACGAATGCCGACGGCCCGAGTTGAGGGAGGAAACGCCCGCCAGAAGATCTGGCAGAATCCATGTAGCAATCACCGTGCCAACAGGGCCGCCCAGCGGGCGTGCCGCCGTATCGCGTGCCTGCCCGGCGGTCGCGAGACGCGGCCCGCTCCTTGCGCTACCTCTGTGTCTTCCGCAGGGGCAGCAGGGAACGGAATGCTGAAACGAACCGAGGGGCCAGCCTTCGTCGCGACTCTGGGCATGCTGGCCGCCGTCACGGCGACGGCCATCGACATCTCGATACCCGCCCAGCCGACGATCGCCCAGGGTTTCGGCGTGGCGCTCAGCGCGGGGGGCGCGCTGGTGACCGCCTACCTGCTCGGCTTCGGCGTCGGGCAGATGTTCTGGGGTCTGCTCGCCGACCGCTTCGGCCGGCTGCCGCCGCTCTATGTTTCCCTCGGTTGTTTCGTCCTGGCCAGCGTCGTCTGCGCCGTCACCGAGTCCTTCGTGCTGCTGCTCGTCGCGCGCGGCGTGCAGGGGGTCATGGGGTCGGCCGCACCGGTGATCGCGCGCGCCATCGCCCGCGATCAGGGCGGCGGCGTGCGCAGCGCCAAGCTGCTGTCCACCATGACCGTCATCGTCGGGCTGGCGCCCCTGCTCGCACCCAGCATCGGCTCCGGCCTCCTGACCCTGTTCGCCTGGCCCGCGATCTTCTGGTTCCTCGCGACCTTCGGCGCCGTCGCCCTGGTCTGCGCCGTGCTGGTCGTACCGGAGACGCTGCGGGTGGCCGACCGGGGCGCCCTGTCGCTGCCCCGCATCCTCGCCGGCGCCGCGACGCTTTTCCGCTCGGCCGACTTCGTCGGCGGCGTGGCCGTCACGTCGAGCATCTTTTTCGGCTACGCCGCGCTCCTGGCAACCGGGGCCGCGGTCGCGGCGGCGCGCTACGACGTTCCGGCGGAGGCGTTCGGCCCGATCTTCGCGATCGCGGCGGCGGCTTTCCTGGTGGGCTCGACGACCGCGCGCGCGCTCGCCGGGCGGTTCGGCATAGAGCGCGTGCTGATCTGCGGGGGCATCCTCGCGGCGAGCGTCGGCGTCGCGATGCTGGCCCTGACAGCGGCCGAACCGAGCCTGCCGCTGCTGTGGGCGGGGGTGTCCGCCTATGTGGCGGCCTTCGGCGCGCTCATGCCGGCCGGTACCGCCAAGGCCCTGGAACCTGCGGGCGGCATGGCCGGCCTCGGCTCCTCGCTGATCGGCACGACCAACATGCTGGCCGGCGTGATGGGCTCCGTCCTGGCCGTCCATCTCTTCGACGGCAGTCACCGCGGCCTCACCATCGTCATGGCCGGGGGCGCCCTGCTCGCCGCGACGGCGGTGCTGGTCGCCCTGCTGCGCCGGCGGCGCTAACGGCCGAAGGCCGGCCCACCCGGCGACAGCCGCATTCCCGGCCGCAGCCGGGTGAAGGGCAGGGCGGCCGGGTCCATGACCATGGGGCCGGGTGCGGCGACCAGCAGCACGGCCGCCGCGATCGGCTCGAAATCGGCGCGGAAATGGACGGAACTCTTCAGCGCGAGGATGCGCTGGCGTTCCGGCTCTATAGCGACATGGCGGAA
Organism: Alphaproteobacteria bacterium; assembly: GCA_046296375.1. GTDB lineage: Bacteria > Pseudomonadota > Alphaproteobacteria > JAJUGE01 > JAJUGE01 > Constrictibacter. The sequence continues at coordinate 25,711 of JBKBLL010000013.1, forward strand.
CATCGCGCGGTCGGCCGCCTGAACCTTCTTACCGGCGACGACGACGCGCACGCCGCCGATGCGCAGGCACGCCATCGGCGCCAGTTCCATGCGCGCACCCCCGTAGAACGGGCCGGTGCAGGTGAAGCGGCCGTCGACCGTCCGGTCCACCGTGAAGGTGCCGTCGAACGAACTGTCGCCCGCCACGCCGTGCTTGCCGCCCAGGCTGACGCGGATCTCCGCACCCTCGCCGCAGCGGTGCGCGATGGTCGCGACGTGCGGGTCGAAGACCAGACCCAGCGCCGCATCCTCCGCGCCGGCCGCGACCAGCGCCTTCAGCAGGCTCATCGTGTCGGCGGTGCCACCGGCGCCGGGATTGTCCTGCACGTCGGCCAGGACCACCGGCTTGCCGGCGCCGGTGGAGAGGCGGATCGCCTCCCGCACGGCGGTGTCGGGGTCGAGCAGGGTGCTGTCCCAGCCGGCCTCGCAGGCTTCGATCTCGGCGGCGAGGTCCGCGACCGCCCGCTCGGCCGCATCGCGGTCGCGTCCGAAGGCGAAGACGGCGGGGCCGCAGTCGGGGAAGTCGGCGGCCGGAAAGCCGGCGGCAAAGCTCGGCAGCGTGCCGGTCTCCGCCTCGATCGCGCCCAGCCGCCGCATGATCCGCGCCGTGGGCTCCACGGTCGTGCAGCCGGCGACCAGCGGGATCAGGAACGGGATCTGCCGCCACCCCCGCTGGATCGTCCCGGGTGCCCGCAGAAGCTCGTCCAGGAACCCCGCCATCCGCTCGCCCGTCGCCGCCATGTCGATATGGGGGTAGGTGCGATAGCCGAGCAGGGCGGTCGCCTGCGCCATCATCCGCGCGGTCAGGTTGGTGTGATAGTCGAGCGTCCCGACCACCGGCAGGTCCGGACCGACGACCCGGCGCACGCGCTCCAGCAGTTCGCCCTCGCCGTCGTCGACATGCTGGGCGACCATCGCGCCGTGCAGGCCGAGATAGACCGCATCGAACGGCCCTCCGGCCTCCAGGTCCTCGATCAGCAGTCCGACGATCCGCTCATAGGCGTCCTCGGTGACCGGGCCCGAGGGGCTGGCCGATCCCCAGATCAGCGGGACGATCTGGTGGCCCAGGCGCTGCGCCTCGGCGATGAAGCCCGAAATGCCGAGATTGTAGCCGGCGAGCGCTTCGATCAGGTCCTCGCCGCGGGTCAGCGGCGGCCAGCTGTAGCCGCGCTCGAACTCGTCATAGGTGGCGAGCGTCGGCGAGAAGCTGTTGGTCTCGTGCCTGAACCCGGCGACGGCGATGCGCGCCATCCGTACCTCCCTGCGTGCGGCCCGCCGCAGCATAGCCGGGGCCGCCGCGGCGGGCACCGCATGCGCAGGCCTGGCGCTGCAATTCTCCCGGCCGCAGAGCATCCTGCTGCGTGGGGTTGCGGAAAGTCTCGTTCCGCCCTAATTTATGCTGTAGCGATAATCGGAACGCATCACTTTCGACGCGGCCAAGAGGTGAAGCGCTATGGGAAAGCGCGATGACGAGCCGGCGTCGCGTCCGGACGACGAAAGCCCGGAATGGACGGCGGCGTCGGTAAAGACGGCGCGTCCCGCGCTGGATGTCGTATCCGAGGGCTTCGGTGCGCACGTGGCCGACGGCCTCCGCCGCGGCCGCGGGCGGCCGGCGAAGTCCGACAGGAAGGTGAACCAGACCCTGCGGCTCGACGCCGATGTCCTGGAGGCCTATCGGCGATCGGGCAAAGGCTGGCAGACGCGCATCAATCAGCTCCTGCGGGAACACATGCCCGGTGAGCAGGAACGCTGATCGATGCGCGGCCCGGTTGGGACGCCTGCCGGGGACGGCCGTCCTACTCCGCGGCCTTCGCGTGGCCGACGGTCTGGATCACCTCGAATCCCTCGAACTGCGGGTGGCCCAGATAGAGCGGCTTGTTGCCGCCCGCACCCTTGTGGGCGGCGCGGAACGCCTCGGACTTCGTCCAGGCCTCGAAATCCTCCCGGCTGCGCCAGATCGTGTGCGACGCGTAGAGAACGTGGTCGTCGCGGACGGGACCGCGCAGCAGGTGGAACTCGACGAAGCCCGGCACCGTGTGCAGATGCGTCTCGCGCGTCATCCAGACCTCTTCGAATGCGGCCGCGGCGTCCGGCAGGACCATGAACCGGTTCATGGCGATGAAGGTGGACATGCCTCAATCCCTCGTGGCTATGGTGGTGTCCCGCCCGGCGCACGATGCGCAGGGCGCAGCGGCGGGGTCAATCCGCCGGTTCGGAAAAGGCCGGGTTTCGGTGGGGGCACCCCGCCGTCAAAAACGGTGGCTGACGGCGAGGCGCACCGAGCGGCCGGGCTCGGAGTAGAAGTCCTTCTGCGACGAGACGACGCCGTCCGGCACGTCGAGCGCGTTCCAGTACTTCTTGTCGAACAGGTTGAACACGCCGCCCTGGACGCGCAGTCCCTTGAGGAAGCCGGGCTCCCACCAGGCGGTCACGTCGACGATGCCGTAGCTCTGCGCCTTGAAGCCGTCGCCCGCAACGTCGTCGCGCGCCGCGGCCGCCGTCAGCGACACGTCGCCGCCCCATTCGGCTTCGGCGTAGCCCAGGCCCAGGATGCCGCGCAGGGGCGGGACCGAGTTGACGTACTCGTCGCGCTTGGTGTCGCGGCCGACGGCCCAGGCGACCGACGCGCGTACCCGCCAGCCGGACTTGAAGTCCCAGTGTCCTGCCGCCTCGGCACCGTAGATGCGCACCCGCGCCCGGTTCTCGTAGCCGATGATGCCGCCGACCGGGTAGTCGCCGCCCGGCGGGGCAACCTGCATCTGGTCGATGAAGTCGCGATAGTGGTTGTCGAAGACCGTCACGCTGACACCGACCTCCTTGCCCGCGTAGCGCACGCCCGCCTCGAACCCGTTGCTCGTCTCGGCCTTCAGGCCCGGGTTGCCGACCCGCGCATAGGAGCCGGGCGCGCCGAAATTCTGGTAGAGTTCGGACGCGGTCGGCGCGCGGAAGCCCTGCGCCCACTGCACGAAGACGTCGAGTTCGGGCGTCGCGTGCCATGTCGCGCGCAGCTTGGGCGACAGCTTGGAATCGCTGGCGGAGTCGGGGACGGGGCCGTCGAAATTGGGCCCGCGTACATATTCCGCCGTCGCCTTCGGCCGGTGCCGGTACCAGTCGTAGCGCAGCCCCGGCGTCAGGCTGAACAAGCCTTCGGCAAAGCCGATCTCGTCCTGGGCGAAGAGGCCGAAGGCGAGGCTCTTCACGTCCGGCATGTCGGCGGCGTTGCTGTGGATCATGCGGCAGGTCTGCGGCCCGAAGGGCTGTGCGACCGTCGTCCAGTCCACGTCCGGGCAGTTATCGGTGCCGGCCGAATACTGCGTCGTTTCCTGCCGGTAGATCTCGCCGCCGAAGCTCAGCCCATGCGTCGTGGCGCCGGCGTCGATCAGCTTGCGCATGTCGCCCTGCAGGCCGTAGCTCGTCTGCTTCAGTTCATTGTCGCGCTTGAACACGCCCGACGGGAAGCCGTAGCGGAACGGGTCGCCCGGAATGATGAAGGCCCGCCCGTCCGGGTCGCGGACCGCATCGATCGTGTTGTTCAGCGTCTGGCGCTGCCAGTAGGCGGTGAGGTTCGCGACGTCGAGCAGGTCGTCGCCGGCCGGCGACTTGAAGTCGTAGGCGATCGAGGCGCGCTTGCGGTCGGTCTCCTCGCCGGTGTCGTACTGGCCGACCCGGTAGGTGCCGGTCTGGCCGCGCCGGTTGTCGGTCTCCTCGTCCCGGTTGAACAGTTCGCCGGTCAGCCCTAGCCGGTGGCCGCCGTCGAAGTGCCGGTGCAGCTTCGCCAGGAAATTGTACTGGTCGTAGTCGGCCGGGTTCGCCTTGGTCCGCATCGGGCCGGTGCCGCCGACGTCGCCGCGCGTCTCCAGTTCGTGGCCGCGCCGGAAGCCGCCCTCCAGTAGCAGGTAGGTGTCGTTCATGCGCCCTGCGGTCGCCGCGTTGACGCGCCAGCTGTCGTCGGCGCTGTCGTATCCGGTCTTGGCGAGGCCGCCGAAGGCCCGCCCGCCGGGCAGCAGGTCCTCGGGGTCGAGGGTGCGCAGCGCGACCACGCCGCCCAGCGCACCGGAGCCGTAGCGGCTGGAATCGGCGCCGCGGATGATGTCGACCGTCGACAGGGTCTCGAAATCGAACGCCGAGACGCCGCCGCGGACGCTGCGCGGGTCCTCCATCCAGGTCTGGCGGATCCCGTCGATCGTCGTCAGCACGCGACTTGCGTCGAGGCCGCGCAGCGCGATGCTGCGGGTTCGGCGGCTGAAGTTCAGGCCGGCATCGATGCGCCGACCGATGTCGCCGATGTCGTCCACCATGTGATGGTCGCGTTCGGCCTTGTCCACGCGCGTCGTCGCTGCGTCCGTGGCCGGTGGGGCGGGCGTGGCCACCGTGATCGGCGGCAGTTCGGTCGCCGCCGTCGCCGCCTGGGCGGTCGCCTCTCGTGCCGTCGGCTGCTGTGCTGCCGTCTGCTGCGCGGCCGCCGTATCGGCGGTGCAGAGCAGCGCGAGCGCGCTTCCGCCCACGAGGCGCGCGAATGCGGCACGCCGCGTCGAAGACCCGACCAAAGCCATGCGGAACCCCTTTTTCCGTCTGCATGGCTGACGCGCGGGCTTGGGCCGCGGCTGGCTCGGTGAACGGCCCGGGCGACACGCACGGAACCGATGCCGGCGGGGAGTATCGGAAGCTCAGCGTCCCGTCAATGGATATTGCGAATGACTCGCATTATTGTCATGGTGGTCCTGCGCGAGCCGCCTTCGACGGGGCAGGCACATGGGAAACGGGTTTCGGATGATCGGATTTCGACGTGCGGTGCGCCTCGGCGTGGGGGCCGTGCTGTTTGGTGCGGCGACACTGTCGGGCGCGGCCGCGCAAATTGCCGGTGACCCGCAGCGGGTCGTTTCGATCGGCGGAGCGGTGACCGAGATCGCCTACGCTCTCGGTCAGCAGGATCGGCTGGTCGCCGTGGACGCGACCAGCTTCTATCCGCCGGCGGCGACGGCCAAGCCGAACGTCGGCTACATGCGCGCCCTGTCGGCCGAGGGCATCCTGGCCATGCGCCCCGACCTGAGCTTGGCGGTCGAGGGTTCGGGGCCGCCGGGCGTCATCGACATCCTGCGCAGCGTGTCGGTGCCGCTGGTGGTCGTTCCGGATGACCGCACCCCCGAGGGCCTCGACGTGAAGATCGAGACGGTCGCCGCCGCCCTCGGTCAGGCCGAGGCGGGGCGCGCCCTGGCACGCCAGGTCCATTCCGAACTCGATGCGGTGCTCGCCCGCACCGGCGCGATCCTTGCGCGCAAGCGCGTCCTTTTCGTGATGAGTTTGACCGACGGGCGGCCGCTCGGCGCC
>JBKBLL010000014.1:0-30763 GCA_046296375.1 Alphaproteobacteria bacterium
GCTGCGCCCTCATGGCGGAGCGCATGGACCACCATCCGGAGTGGTTCAACGTCTACAGCCGGGTCGAGGTGACGCTCGCCACCCACGACGCGGAGGGTGTGACGGCGCTCGACGTGCGGCTGGCGAAGTTCATGGATTCGGTGGCCGCCGGCTCCGGTGCCTGATCGGGCCCCGTCCGGTGCCTGAAATGGTGCCGTCAGCCCTCGTCGCCGCCCGCGGGCTGCGGCGCCATGCCGAGCGCGTGCAGGTAGAGATCGAGCAGCGCCTCCTGCTCGTCCCTGTCGGAGGCGTCCATCTTCCGCAGCTTGAGGACCTGGCGCATCGTCTTCACGTCGAAGCCGTTGCCCTTCGCCTCGGCGAACACGTCCTTGATGTCGGCGGCGAGGCCCGCCTTCTCCTCCTCCAGCCGCTCGATCCGCTCGATATAGGAGCGGAGCTGTTCCGCGGTGACGCCGCCGATATCCGTCATGGGCACTCCTGAACCGATCGCGCCGCGGGCGCGAGAACCGATCGCGCCGCGCGCGAAAACGATCGCGCCTGGCGCGGGCCGGCGACCATATTCAGCGACGCGGCGGCACGCAACAGCGCCGTCCGACGCCATCGCGCCCGCCGGTCGATACGATCCGGCTCTCCCGATGGGGGCGCACCGGATCGCGCGCCGCCTCAGAGCGACGGGCGTCGCTCCCGCCATGCTGTCGCCCGTTCGTAGGCGTCGCCGACGCGCAGGACCGTCGCCTCGTCGAAGGCGCGCCCGGCGATCTGCATGCCCACGGGCAGGCCCGCCGCCGAGAAGCCGTTGCAGACGGTCATCGCCGGGTGCCCGGTCACGTCGAAGGGCGTCGTGATCAACGGCTTCTCGAAGAGGTAGAATTTCGGCACGTGGCCGAGGACCGGTGCCGGCGTCCAGCCGCCCGCCGTCACCAGCACGTCGTACCGGCCCAGCACGGCCTCCACCTCGGCCGTCAGCTGACGGCGCAGGCGCAGCGCCTGCACGTAGTCGGAGCCCGAAAGCAGCCCGCTCATCATCATGCGGTCGCGGAAGATCTCGCCGTATTTCTCCGGCGTCGCCTTCATGACCGGCTCGTGAATGGCATAGGCCTCGCTCAGCATGATGGTCATGCAGCAGGCGTGGAAGTCCTGCAGAGGCGACAGGCGGACATCCTCGACCGCGGCGCCGAGGCCGGTGAGCACGCCTAGCGCCGTCTGCATGGCGCTCTTCACCGTGTCGTCGGCATGCTCGTCGCCGTCGTAGAAGTGCCGGATCACGCCGACGCGCAGCCCCGCCAGGTCGCCGCCGAGCGCGGCGGCATAGTCCGCCGCCGGGCGGTCTACCGAACCCGGGTCCGCCGGGTCGTGGCCCGCGACCGCGCCCAGCATCAGCGCGCAGTCCCGCGTCGTCCAGGCCAGCGGTCCGCAATGGTCGAGGGAATAGGCGAGCGGCGCCACACCGCGGCGCGAGACGCGGCCATAGGTCGGCTTGATGCCGGCGATGCCGCAGAAGTGGGCCGGCATACGGATCGACCCGGCCGTGTCGCTGCCCATCGCGCCCATAGCGAGGCCGCCGGCGGTGGCCGAACCGGATCCGCTGGACGACCCGCCGGTGAAGTGCTCCGGATTCCAGGGATTGCGCGCCGGCGGGAACGGCAGATCCCAGGACGGGCCGCCGAAGGCGAACTCGTGCGTGGCGAGCTTACCCAGTAGCACGGCCCCGGCCTCGTGCAGCATTTCGACCGAGCGGGCGTCGCGTTCCGGCACGCGATCGGCATGGACGTGGGAGTGGCAGGTCGTCGCGATCCCGCCCGTGTCGTAGATATCCTTGATGCCGAGCGGAATGCCGTGCAGGGGCCCGCGATAGCGGCCGGCGGCGACCTCCTCCTCGGCGCGGCGCGCATCGGCGCGGGCCCGCTCGGCGGTGACGCAGACATAGGCGTTGAGGCGGGGATTGAGGGCGTCGATCCGCGCCAGGAACGCCTCGGTCAGGTCGACCGGAGAGAGGTCCCGGCTCGCGATCAGCGGCGCCGCCTCGGCGATGGTCAGTTCGTGCAGCGGCTTGCTCATGCGGCGTCTCCCCCGGTGCGGAAGACGTGCGCCGGCTCGTCGGCATAGGTGTAGGCACGGCGCAGGCGGGCGCGCATCGCCTCCAGATGCGGCATCGCCGCATACATCTCCTCCAGGTTCGCCCGCGGCGGGTCGAAGCCCAGGGCGCGGATCCGCGCGGCGAATTCCTCCAGCGTCGGCCGGTCGATCTCAGTCACTCCATCCCTCCGTTTCCGTCGGATGCGGCCTGCGGCCGCGCCGTGCCGTCCGCGAAGCAAGAGCAGTGCCACCACGCGGCGCCGGCTGTTCATTATGCTGACAAATGCCCAGTGAATCGGCAAAGTCACTCTACAGCGGCTGACCAACGGAGCGACACCGACGGATTCTGCGTGCCTGCTGGGCGATGGCCCCTGGCTTGCATCCGATCTGCGCATCCGGACGGATATTCGCGTACGGGCCAAGGAACAGCCGATGGGCGGGTAGCCGGCAATACGAATCGGCCCTCGCAGGCAACACGAACGGGAGTGACCGGACTCATGAAGACGATGCACAGACTGGCGCGCGGAACCGCCTTAGCCGCCCTGACGACCATGATCGCCGCCGGGGTCGCCATCGGCGGCGCGCATGCCGGCGGAACGTTGCGGATCGCCATGACCGCGGCCGACGTGCCCACCACCACCGGCATGCCCAACAACGGTTACGAGGGGATGCGCTTCCTCGGATATCCGGTGTTCGAAGCGCTCACCATGTGGGAACTGTCGAGCGCCGACGAGGTGGCCGGCATCCGCCCGGGCCTCGCCGAGAGCTGGGAACAGGACCCGAACGAGCCGACCCGCTGGACGTTCAAGCTGCGCCAGGGGGTCAAGTTCCACGACGGCAGCGACTTCGACGCGGATGCGGCGATCTGGAACCTGGAGCGCTTCTACGACCCGAAGGCGCCGCAGACGGAGACCCAGGGCTCGGCGATCGTGCGCGGCCGGGTGCCGAACGTGACCGGCTGGAAGAAGATCGACGACCACACGCTGGAGATCACGACCGACAAGCCGCTCAGCTATTTCCCCTATCTGACGCCCTACATCCTGTTCGCCAGCCCGACGCAGTTCGAAAAGGTCGGCAGCGACTGGGCCAAGTTCGCGGCGGCCCCGGCCGGCACGGGCGCCTTCCGGATCACGGACTTCCAGCCGCGCATCAGCGTGACCCTGGAGCGCAACGACGACTACTGGGACACGGACCGGGTCGCGAAGCTCGACCGGATGATCCTCTACCCCATGCCGGAGTCGACGACCCGCCTCGCGGCCCTGCGCTCCGGCCAGGTCGACTGGATCGAGGTGCCGCCGCCGGACGCGATCCCCAGCGTGAAAGCCGCCGGCTTCGAGATCGTGACCAACAGCTACCCGCACGTCTGGCCCTGGGTGCTGAACATCGCCAAGGCGGACTCGCCCTTCCGCGACCTCACCGTGCGGCAGGCGGCGAACTACTGCGTCGACCGCGACGGCATGGTCGAACTGCTGAACGGCACGGCCGAACCGTCGGTCGGCTTCTACAAGAAGGTCGATCCGAACTTCGGCAGCCCGCAGAACGCCTACGGCTTCGATCCCGACAAGGCGCGGGAGATGATGAAGGCGGCTGGATACAGTGCCGACAAGCGCGCCAAGGCCAAGATCATGATCTCGACCAGCGGCTCGGGCCAGATGCAGCCTCTGCCGATGAACGAGTTCCTGCAGCAGACGCTGGCCGACTGCTGGTTCGACATCTCGTTCGAGGTGGTCGAGTGGGGCACCGTCCTGGTCGGCTTCCGCAACGATCCGACCGGACCGCAGGCGCTCGGCTCGGACGCCATGAACATCAGCCTCGTCTCGTCCGACATCTCGCAGATGGCGCGCTGGTTCTGGTCGAACAATTTCGCGCCGACCGGCTCCAACTGGGGGCACTGGAAGAACGAGGAGTTCGACTCCCTGCTGACCGAGATCCAGACCTCCACCGACCCGTCGGTGATGGACAAGCACCTGCCGCGGCTGAACGAGATCCTGGTCGACGACGCGCCCTGGCTGTGGATCGTGCATGACCTGAACCCGCGCGCGATGACGAAGAACGTCAAGGGCTTCGTCTCGGCCCAGAGCTGGTTCCAGGACTTCAACAACGTCACGGTCGAGTAGCGCAGGCCGGGCGGCGGCCGCCGTCCGCGGGGCCGCCGCCCGCCCATCCACACGAGAGACCGCGCAACCGACCGCACGAGACACCGACCGACACGCCGTACGCCAGGCCGGCCCCACCCACGGGCCCTCCGGAACCGCCGAGCCGACCGCATGCTCTCCTTCGCCATACGGCGCATCCTCTACGCCATCCCCATCCTGTTCGGGGTGACGATCGTCGTCTTCGCCCTGATGCAGCTGGCACCGGGCGACGTCGCCGACATCCTGATCCCGCCGGAAGCGCCGAAGGAAGTCGCGGACATCCTGCGCGCGCGCTTCGGCCTCGACCGGCCGGTGCACATCCAGTACCTGCTCTGGGTCGGCAACATCCTCCAGGGCGACCTCGGGGTATCGACCTTCACCAACCGGCCGGTCGCCGCCGAACTGTTCGGCGCGCTGGGCAACACGCTGAAGCTCGCCGTGCCGGCCACCATCCTCGGCTGCTCGCTGGGCGTGGTGCTGGGGGCGCTCGCCGCCTTCAACCACGGCAGCTGGCTGGACCGCTTCTTCTCCGCCATCGCCATCACCGGCGTCAGCCTGCCGCACTACTGGGTCGGCATCGTCCTGGTCGCGATCTTCGCCGTGATCTGGAACACGCTTCCCGCCCAAGGCATGGGGCCGGGCGGCTTCCCCACCAGCTGGGAGCAGATCCGCCACCTCATCCTGCCGGTGGTGACCCTGTCGCTGATCCCGATGGGGGTGATCAGCCGGCTGGTCCGCGCCACCGTGCTGGAGATCATCAACCAGGAGTTCGTCGCGACGCTGCACGCCAAGGGCCTGCGGTCGCGCCGGGTCCTGTTCCACATTATGAAGAACGCGGCCCCGCCGGCGCTGGCGCTGATGGGCCTGCAGTTCGGCTATCTGCTCGGCGGCTCGATCCTGGTCGAGACGGTGTTCAACTGGCCCGGCTCGGGCAACCTGATGAACCTCGCCATCTTCCGCCGCGACATTCCGGTGCTGTCGGCCACGATCCTGGTGCTGGCGGCGATTTTCGTCGTGATCAACATCGCCGTCGACATCCTGCAGGCGGTGATCGATCCCAGGATGCGGCGCTGACCATGAACATCAAGAGTGGAGCGGCGTCCGCCGCCGCCATCGATCCCGCCGAGGCGCTGAAGCGGGCCCGGCAGGGCAAGGGCTACTGGAGCCGCGTCTGGGAGCGGCTGCGCGAGGACAGGATCACCCTGTTCGTCACCGCGGTCCTGCTGGTGATCGTCCTGTCGGCGATCTTCGCCCCCTGGATCGCCACCCACGACCCCATGCGCGGCTCGATCATCGGGCGCCTGAAGGAGTTCGGCTATCGCGGCCATATCCTGGGCACCGACGAGACGGGCCGCGACATCTTCAGCCGCCTCGTCTACGGCGCGCGTCTGACGCTGCTGGCCGGCGTCCTGCCGGTCTTCTTCGCCCTGCTGATCGGCGGCTTCCTCGGCATCACCGCAGGCTATTTCCGCGGCTGGGTCAACACGCTGATCATGCGCGGCATGGACGTGCTCTACGCCTTCCCCTCGATCCTGCTGGCGATCGCGATCACCGGCATCCTGGGTGCCGGCCTGTTCAACACCATCCTGGCGCTGACCATCACCTTCATTCCGCCGATCGTGCGGATATCGGAGACGATGACCACCCAGGTGCGCTCGCTCGACTTCGTCGACGCGGCGCGGACCAGCGGCGCCGGGCCGCTGACCATCATGCGCTATCACGTCCTCAACAACGTGCTGGGATCGATCCTCGTCTACGCGACCAGCCTGATCTCGATCTCGATCATCCTGGCGGCCGGCCTCAGCTTCCTCGGCCTGGGCGTGACGCCGCCCGACGCGGAATGGGGCCTGATGCTGAACAATCTGCGCCAGGCGCTCTGGGTGAACCCGACGATCGCGGCCCTTCCGGGGGTCGCCATCTTCATCACCTCGATGTGCTTCAACCTGATGAGCGATGGCCTGCGCCAGGCCATGGACGTCCGTCTGTAGGACGCGGGGAACCAGGCATATGGAAACGACAGCCGACACGAGGCCGCCCGCGGGGACCGGACGCCGCGCGGACGAAGCGCTTCTCGTCGTCAACGACCTGCGCAAGCATTTCCCGCTGCAGGGCGGCCTGTTCGACCGCCGCCGGCAGGTGGTGCAGGCCGTCGACGACGTCAGCTTCGAGGTCGTGAAGGGCGAGACGCTGGGCATCGTCGGCGAGTCCGGCTGCGGCAAGTCGACCACGGCCCGGCTACTGATGCACCTGATCGAACCCGACGCGGGCGAGGTGATCTACGCCGGGCGGGCGGTCGCGAAGCCCGGCGGCATCCCGGTGCGGGAACTCTACCGGCACGTGCAGATGGTCTTCCAGGACTCCTACGCGTCGCTGAACCCACGCCTGCCGGTCGCGCTCTCGATCGCCTTCGGCCCGATGGTGCAGGGCGTGCCGAAACCCCAGGCCCTGGCGCGCGCGACCAAGCTGCTGGACCAGGTGGGCCTCGACCCCATGACCTTCGCCGGCCGCTACAGCCACGAACTGTCGGGTGGCCAGCGCCAGCGGGTGAACATCGCCCGGGCCCTGGCCCTGGAGCCGCGCATCGTCGTTCTCGACGAAGCGGTGTCCGCCCTGGACAAGTCGGTCGAGGCGCAGGTGCTGAACCTGCTGCTGGACCTGAAGGAGGAGTTCGACCTCACCTACGTCTTCATCAGCCACGACCTGAACGTCGTGCAGTATGTGAGCGACCGGGTGATGGTCATGTATCTCGGCAAGATCGTCGAGATCGGCCCGGCCGACGCCATCTACCGGAGCCCGCGCCATCCCTACAGCCAGGCGCTGCTGTCGGCCATGCCGTCGATGGACCCGCGGCGCAAGACGATGGCGGCGCCGCTGATCGGCGACCCGCCCAACCCGATCGAGCCGCCGTCCGGCTGTCGCTTCCGCACGCGCTGCGCCTTCGCGGAGGCCGTCTGCGCGGCGCAGCCGCCGCGCCTGACCAGTCAGCCGGCCCAGGGCATCGTCCAGAAGGTCGCCTGCCACATCTACGACCCCGCCTCGGGCCACAGCCGCGCCCATGCCGCAGCCGCCTGACGCACCGCAGAGAATCGAGGCGACGATGGCCGCATCCCCCCCGACCGTCCTGTCCGTCGACGGGCTGACCGTCCGCTTCCGCACCCGCGAAGGCACGGTCCACGCCGTCAGCGACGTCGGCTTCGACCTGCCCGAGGGACAGGTGCTCGGCATCCTGGGCGAATCCGGCTCCGGCAAGAGCGTCACCCTGCGCGCGCTGATCGGCCTGCTACCCGAGGGGCGCACCGAGATCTCGGGGTCGGTCCACTTCGAGGGCAAGGACCTGGTGCGCCTGTCGCGCGAGGAGATGGAGAGCGTGCGCGGCGCGCGGGCCGCGATGATCTTCCAGGAGCCGATGATCGCGCTCGACCCGGTGTTCACCGTGGGCGAGCAGATCGCCGAAACGGTGATGCGCCATGAAGGCAAGTCGCACACCGCGGGCATGAAGCGTGCGCAGGAACTCCTGGAACTGGTGCAGATCCCGTCGGCCGCCCGGCGCCTGCAGGCCTATCCTCACGAAATGTCGGGCGGCATGCGCCAGCGTGCCATGATCGCACTGGCGCTGTCCTGCCGCCCGAAGCTGCTGCTCGCCGACGAACCGACGACGGCGCTCGACGTGACGGTACAGATCCAGATCATCCTGCTGCTGCGCGAGCTGCAGCGCGAGATGGGCATGGCCGTCATCTTCGTGACGCACGACGTGGGCGTGGCGGCGGAGATATCCGACCGCATCGCCGTGATGTATGGCGGGCGCTTCGTCGAGACGGGGCCGGTGGTCGACGTCATCGAACGACCGCGCCACCCCTATACGGAGGGCCTGCTGTCCTCGACCGTGCACGGCTCGATGCGCGGCCGGCGGCTCGACGCCATCCCGGGCATGCCGCCCGACCTGCGCGCGCTGCCGCCCGCCTGCGCCTTCGCGCCGCGCTGCCGGCATGCGCAGCCGCGCTGTTCGGAGGGCGTGCCGCCGCTGGCGGCGGTGGAACCGCATCATCTGACCCGCTGTATCCGCGTGGCCGAAGAGGGACTGCACCTGGAGCCGCCGGCGGCGCTGGGCGCGCCGGCGCCCGCCATCCTGCCGCCCGGAACGACGGTTGCGGGCCGCGCGCCTTGATGTAACCTGACCTCGACCGCGAACTGGACGGGACCGGATGAAGAACACGCCGTTCGACGAGATGACGGGCCCCGGCGGCCTGAGGCCGCAGTACAACCTCGTCCGCGAATGGCTCGACGCGACGCCGCCCGACCTGCTGAACCTGAAGCGGCGCGAGGCGGAACTGCTCTTCCGGCGGATAGGCATCACCTTCGCCGTCTACACCGAGGGCGGCGATCCGGAACGGCTGATCCCCTTCGACATCATCCCGCGCGTCCTGGACCATGGCGAGTGGACCTTCCTGTCGCGCGGCCTGGAGCAGCGCGTGCGGGCGCTGAACCTGTTCCTGCACGACATCTATCACCGACGCGAGATCGTGCGCGCCGGCAAGGTGCCGGAAGACCTGATCGTCGGCAACGAGAGCTACCGGGCGGAGATGGAGGGGTTCACCCCCGCCGCCGGCGTCTATACCCATATCGCCGGCATCGACATCGTGCGCGTCGGCCCGGAGGATTTCTTCGTCCTCGAGGACAATTGCCGCACGCCGTCCGGCGTCTCCTACATGCTGGAGAACCGGGAGGCGATGATGCAGCTCTTCCCGGAACTGTTCGCCCGGCACCGCATCGCGCCCGTCGCGCACTATCCGGAAGAGCTGCTGGAGACGCTGAAGTCGGTAGCGCCCGCCGCCTGCCAGGGTGAGCCGACCGTCGTCGTCCTCACCCCCGGGGCGTTCAACAGCGCCTATTACGAGCACTCCTTCCTCGCCGACGAGATGGGCGTGGAACTGGTCGAGGGCCGCGACCTGTTCGTGCAGAACGGTGTCGTCCAAATGCGCACGACCGAGGGGCCGCGGCGGGTGGACGTGATCTATCGTCGTATCGACGACGACTTCCTCGACCCGGAGGCCTTCCGGCCGGATTCGGCGCTCGGCACCCCGGGCCTGTTCCAGGCCTACCGCGACGGCAGCGTCACGCTGTGCAACGCCATCGGCACGGGCATCGCCGACGACAAGTCGGTCTATCCCTACGTGCCCGACATGATCCGCTTCTACCTGGGCGAGGAGCCGCTGCTGAAGAACGTGCCGACGCATCGCTGCGGCGATCCGGCCGAGCTCGCCTTCGTCCTGGAGCGCCTCGACCAGCTCGTCGTCAAGGAGACGCGCGGCAGCGGCGGCTACGGCATGCTGGTCGGCCCGGCCGCCACGGCCGCGGAGCGCGCGGTCTTCGCCGACAAGCTGAAGGCCCGGCCGGAAGACTATATCGCCCAGCCGACGCTCTCCCTCTCGACCTGCCCGACCTATGTCGACAGCGGCGTGGCGCCGCGCCATGTCGACCTGCGTCCCTTCGTCCTTTACGGGAGGGAGATCCGCATCGTGCCCGGCGGCCTGACCCGCGTCGCCCTGCGCGAGGGATCGCTGGTCGTGAACTCCAGCCAGGGCGGAGGCACCAAGGATACCTGGGTGCTCGAACCATGATGCTCTCGCGCACCGCCGACAGCCTGTTCTGGATCGCGCGCTACGTCGAGCGCGCCGAGAACATCGCCCGCATCGTGCAGGTCGGGCATCGCATGTCGAGCATGGCGCGGTCGCTCGGCAATCCCGGCAACGAGTGGCACTCGACCCTGATCTCCGCCGGCTGCGAACCCGGCTTCTTCGCCAAGCACGATGTCGCGACGGCAGCCGCCGTGGTGGACTATCTCGTGCGCGACCCGGACAACCCGTCGAGCATCCTCACCTGCATCGAGACGGCCCGGCGCAACGGCCGGGCGGTGCGCACGGCACTCACCGTCGACATGTGGAACGCACTCAACGAGACCTGGCAGCAGGCGCGCGACATCGACCCGGAACGCCTGTCCCCGGCCCAGGTCGGCAGCTTCCTCGAATGGGTCAAGGAGCGATCGCAGGTCTTCGCGGGCGCCTACATCAACACGATGCTGCGGCGCGACGCGCACGCCTTCGTCGGCCTCGGCACGCACACGGAGCGGGCCGACAACACGGCGCGGATCCTGGACGTGAAGTATCACGTGCTGCTGCCTCAGCATGAGGATGTCGGCGGCGCCCTCGACTATGCCCACTGGCAGGCGATGCTGCGCTCGGTGTCCGCCCTGCGCGCCTATCACTGGGTCTACAAGCAGCGGCTGAAGCCCTGGCTGATCGCGGAACTGCTGATCCTGCGCCCGGAGATGCCGCGCTCCCTCGTCGCCTGCACCGGCGAGATCACGCGTCATCTCGACTTCCTGGCGGACGGCTATGGTGGACGCCGCGGCGAATGCCACAGGCTCGCCGGCGACATGCATGCGCGCCTGCGCTACGGGCGCGTGCAGGACGTGTTTCAGACGGGCCTGCACGAGTTCCTGACCGACTTCGTCGAACGGACGGCGGCCCTCGGCGAGGAGATCGGGGCGTGGTATCTGAGATAGGCTGAGGCCGGGCCGTCGCCCGCCGGCCGGACCGGAACCGGATCATGACCTATTGCGTCGCCCTGGCGCTTGCCGAGGGGCTGGTGATGCTGTCCGACACCCGCACCAACGCGGGCGTCGACCACATCTCGACCTTCGGCAAGATGCACGTGTTCGAGGTGCCGGGCGAGCGGGTGCTCTCCCTGATGACGGCCGGCAATCTGGCCATCACCCAGTCCGTCGCGACACTGCTGCAGGAGGGCGTGGATGGAACCGGCGGCCTCGAGACGCTCCAGACAGTGCCGACCATGTTCAAGGCGGCCCAGCTCGTCGGCGCCGCCGTGCGGCAGGTCTATCGAACCGACGGCGCCGCGCTGCGCGAGCAGGAGGTGCGATTCGACGTATCCTTCCTGCTCGGCGGCCAGATCGCGGGGCAGGCGCTGCGCCTGTTCCAGGTCTATGCCGCGGGCAACTTCATCGAGGCGACGGTCGACACGCCCTTCCTGCAGATCGGCGAGCACAAATACGGCAAACCCATCCTGGACCGGGCCGTCGCCTTCGACACGCCGCTCTACGACGGGGTGAAGCTCGCCCTCATCTCGATGGATTCGACGCTGCGCAGCAACCTGACGGTCGGCCTGCCGATCGACCTGCTGGTCTGCCGGCGCGACCATATCGGCCCCGACCTGCGTCGGCGGATGGGCGAGGACGACCCCTATTTCCGCATGATCCGCGAACGCTGGTCCGAAGCGCTCCGCGAAGCCTACCGCGCCATGCCTAGGCCGGACTGGGAACCCGTCCGATAGGCGGTTGCCCCGGTCCGCGGCGCGCGACCCCGAAAAAGGGACCCCCTCCCCCGGGGGGCCAGGGGAGGGGTTGGGAGACGGGAGCTTCGTGCGCCGCTGGAACGCGTCCTGCGACCCTCGACGCACGCGAATAATGACACCCTGCCGGGGGGTGCGGTCGATACCCCATAAATAGGGAGGTTGCAGGACAGTGTCGTGATACGGGTCCGGCCGTCCTACGCGGCGTCGCGCGCCGGCAGCCGGATCTGGACCCGCTGCGGCGGAAACCGCAGTTCCACCCGGGTGCCGCGGCCCGGCTTGCTCTCGACGTGCAGCGCGCCGTCCTGCATCTCCATCATCGCCTTGGCGAGCGGCAGTCCCAGGCCCGTGCCCGGGTGGCGCGAGCCGAACGGATCGTCGATGCGGCCGAACGGCGTCAGTGCCACCGCGATCTCCGACGCGGTCATGCCGGGGCCGGTGTCGGCGATGCCGATGGCCAGCGCGCCGTCGGGCCGATGCGCGACGTCGAGGGTGACGCGCCCGCCCTGCGGGGTGAACTTCACCGCGTTGCCGACGACGTTGAGGAGCGCCTGGCGGAGCAAACGTTCCGGCGCCGACAGATGCAGCCCGTCGCACCGCGGCGCCGTCGCGATCGTGACCCCCTTGTCCGCCGCGGCACGCTCCACCATGCGCAGCGTGGCATCGAGCGCCTGATCGAGGGCGAAGACCGAATCGTCCGGAACGGTGCGGTGGCCCGCCATGATGCGCGAGAGATCGAGCACGTCGTCGATGATGGCGAGCAGGTGCTGGGCACTGTCGTTGATGTCGCCCGCATAGGCGACATAGCGGGGATTGGCGATCGGCCCGAAATGCTGGTCGCGGATCAGTTCGGAGAAGCCGATCACCGCGTTGAGCGGGGTGCGCAGTTCATGGCTCATATTGGCCAGGAAGTGCGTCTTGCTGCGGTCGGCCTGCTCGGTCGCATCGAGCGCCTGGGCGAGGCGGGCGATCGCCGCCTTCTCCGCCCGGCGGGCGAGCGCGAGCTTGCGGATGATCCGTTGCGCATAGACGATCACCGGCGCGGAGACGAGTGCCGCCACGCCCGCGATCTCGAGAACCATGGCGCGGTCGAGCGGGTGACCGCGCAGCGCGCTGATGGCGAAGTGCAGGGCCTCTGCCGCGACGATGGCGAAGAGGGTCAGGAGTGCCGTCGTACCGGCGATGCCGGCGCGGCCGAAAAAGCGATGCAGCCGGCCGAAATCGCTTCCGCCGGCCTTAACGGACGGTTCGGCCGGATATCGGATGGATGTGGTCGCCCGCCTGTTGTCCATCGCACCATGCGCCCGGAATCGAGACACGGTAACGAAGCTCGTACTTCCATCCGGTTAATGGCGCGCCTTGCGATGGATGGGCGCGGACGGGCGAACGGTGGTAGAGTTCCGCCAGCCCAGCCGGGCCGGCGTGCGCACCGAACCGGTCCCGTATCGCGCGGCCCATCACGGCCCGCCCCCTCGCTTCAGGAGCCCGCACCATGCCCGCCGTCGAGATCGACCTCTACAGCGACACGATCACCAGGCCGACGCCGGGCATGCGCAAGGCGATGGCGGAGGCCGAGGTCGGCAACGAACAGGCGCACGAGGATCCCAGCGTCAACCGGCTGGTCGAGATGGTCGCCGACATGATGGGGCATGAGGCGGCGGTGTTCGTGCCGTCGGGCACGATGTGCAACGCCATCGCCTACCGCGTCTACTGCCGCCAGGGCGACGAGGTGCTGCTCGACAGGACGGCGCACCCGATCCATGCGGAGGCGGGCGGACCGGCGGCACTCTCCGGCTGCATGCTGAACACGATCGACGGCGACGACGGCATCTTCACCGGCGCGCAGCTGGAAGCGGCGATCCGCCCCTACAAGCGCAACCGGCCGCGGGCGCGGCTCGTTTCGGTCGAGCAGACCTCCAACTTCGGTGGCGGCAGCGTCTGGCCGATCGAGCGACTGAAGGAGGTGCGCGACGTCGCCAAGAAGCATGGCCTCGGCATGCATATGGACGGCGCACGTCTGATGAACGCGGCGGTATCGGCCGGCGTCCCGGCCAAGACCTTCGCCGGGATCTGCGATTCCGCCTGGGTCGACCTCAGCAAGGGCCTGGGCTGTCCGGTCGGCGCCGTACTGTGCGGCTCGAAGGATTTCGTCGAGGAGGCCTGGCGCTGGAAGCACCAGTTCGGCGGCGCCATGCGCCAGGCGGGCATCATCGCCGCAGCCGGCGTCTATGCCCTGGAGCATCACGTCGACCGGCTGGCCGACGACCATGAGAACGCCCGCATCCTCGCGCGCGGCCTCGCGCAGATTCCCGGCATCGTCCTGTCGCCGGCGGAGGTGGCGACGAACATGGTGTTCTTCGAAGTCGAAGGCACGGGGCTGACGCCGCAGGCCTTCTACGAGCGCCTGCTGTCCAAGGGCGTGCGGATGGGACTCGGCGACGGCAAGCGCATCCGCGCCGTGACCCATCTCGACGTCGACCGCGCCGGGATCGAGCGGGCGATCGCGGCGGTGCGCGCAGTGGCAGGCGAAGCGACGGCCTGATCCTCAGGGCCGAGGCTCAGGGACCGGAGGTCTCGTCGAGGATGAGCCCCTGGCGCCGGGCTTCGTCGCGCGCCGCCTCCGCCGCCCGCTCGGCTACCGCCTCGCCGCGGCGGACCTGTTCGCGCGCGAAGGCCTCGGCGCCGGCCCGCGCCTCCTCGGCCGCCTCGTCCAGCCATTCGCGCTCCTGGCGGGTCCGCGGCAGGGCCGCACCGACAAGACCGCCGATCGCGAGCCCCAGGGCCGCGAGCAGCAGCGGCCGCTCCTCGACCGTCTCCGCAAAGGTGCGCCGCGCGCGGCCGGCCGCGGCTGACGCCAGGCGCTCCGCCTCGTGGCGCGCCGTCACGGCACCGGTCCGGGCCTGCTCGCCCAGATGTGCCGCGGTGCTGCCGGCCCGCTGCACGGCCTCGCGCGCCCAGCGCGTACCCGAACCTTCCCGCCCGGCCGAGTCATAGGGATCGAAAACGGGGCCGTCCGCCGCCGGATCGACATACTCGGGATATTCGCTCTGCGCGAGATCGCCACCACGGCGCGACCGCACGGCGGAGAAGACGAGCCAGCCCAGGCCGAACCCGGCCAGTGCAACGGAGACGGGGTGCTCGCGCGCGGCCTCGACCACCGCGTCGGCCAGATCGTGCGCATCTCGATTGAAGTCGGTCATGCCTCTGCTCCCGGCGGGTGCCGCGATGAAGAATGGAGGGCTGAAGTTCAGCGCAGCCTGTCGAGCAGCGCCTTGTCACGCTCCAGGCTGGCGAGGGTTCGGCGGGGGACCAGGCCGGATGGGCGGAGCCGCATGATTGCGGCATAGACCATCCATCCGGCCGCCGCCCCGATCAGAAGGGTGGCCAGGATCGCGGTGATGGCCGGATGCACGCCGACGAAGTCGCGCATCGCCGCGACCAGGGCCTCGAACAGAATGACGACGCCGGTGACTGAGATCATCGCGCCGCCGATGACCGCGCCCGCCCCGAGGCCCAGCTGAATCGCCTTCTGGCGTGCCTCGGCCTTTGCGAGGTCGAGTTCATGCCGCATCAGTTGCGCGAACAGCTGGCCCAACTGCGTGAAGAGCGCATGCAGCGGCGGGTCCCGGTCGACGGACGACGTCACGGCATCAGCCCATGCGCTCGTCGCCGATGATCGGCGGGTCCTCAGGCGTAGCGACGCCCGCGGCCCAGTCCGGCTCCGGCGGCGGCGAGGCGGGAGGTGGTGGAGCGGTACGCCGCGGGCTCTCCGCCACGGCTCGCAGGAACCGCGCTGCCGCAAAGCCGAGCAGCACACCGCCGGCGAGACTCAGGCCGGGATGGCGCCGGGCGAGCGATTCCGCGTCCTGCGCGAAATCGGCGATGTCGCGGCGCCGCACGGTGTCCGACAGCCCGCCGACCGCCTCCGCGACCTCCGCTACGTAACCCGCGACGACCGGCTGTTCGCGCGCCGACAGTTCACTCGCCGCCGCGCGGATGGCCGCCGCCACGCCGTCGATACGGCCGGCGAACTGGGCCTTCTGGCGGGAGGCGATCAGATCGACCTGGAGGCGCACCTCGTCCAGCAGGCCGGTCGCGCGTTCGCGCGCGGCGTCATAGGCCTCGGATGCGGTCTCAGCGATCCGCTCCGTCGTGCCGCCGTCCTGTGGGTTCATCGCCTTGCTACCCCGTTGCTGTCCAGCGAGACAACGGTGCCGCAGGCGGTCCGGTTCCGCCGCTCAGTAAAGCGCCTCCAGCTGGTCGCGGTAGGTTTCACGGATGACGTGGCGCCGGATCTTCAGCGATGGCGTCATCATGTTGTTCTCCACGGTAAAAGGCTGCGGGGCGACGACGAACCTGCGCACGCGCTCGATGACCGAAAGATCCCGTCCGACCCGGTCGACCACGGCACCGATCGCATTCTGGAAGTCCTGGTCCTGGGCCGCCGCCTCCGGCCGCCGCCCGTTCGCCTTCGCCCACTCCGCGACGAAGTCCGGATCGGGCACGACGACCGCCACGAGGTAGGGGCGCCGGTCGCCATAGACCATGGCCTGGGCGATCTCGGGCTGCAGCGCCAGAAATCCCTCCACCCGCTGCGGCGCGACATTGTCGCCGCCCGAATTGACGATGATGTCCTTCTTGCGATCGGTGATCTGCAGATAGCCGTCCGCGTCGATCACGCCGATGTCGCCGGTGTGCAGCCAGCCCTCGCGCAGTACTTCGGCCGTCGCAGCGGGATTGTTCCAGTAGCCCTGCATGACGAGTTCGCCACGCACCAGGATCTCGCCGTCCTCGGCGATCCGTACCTCGACGTCGCGCAGCGGCGGCCCGACCGTGTGGATCTTGACGTTGCGCGGCCGGTTGCAGCTCACCACGGGTGCCGACTCGGTCTGGCCGTAGCCCTGCAGCAGGCGCAGGCCGAGGGCGGTGAAAAAGATGCCGATCTCCACGTTCAGGGGGGCGCCGCCGGAAACCAGCGCCTTGATGCGGCCGCCGAAGCGCGCGCGGACCTTGGAGCGCACGAGGCGGTCGAGCACCGCGTCGGCGATGCGGTCGCGCAGGGTCAGCGCGTCGGGACGTTCGTAGCGCCTGCGGCCGAGATCGACGGCTGCATGGAACAGCCGGCGCCGCAACGCCGGTGCCGTCCGCAGCCCGTGCAGGATGCGTGCATGCAGCGTCTCGTAGAGGCGCGGCACGGCGGTCATGATGGTCGGCTTCGCCTCGGTCATGTTGCGCCCCAGCGCCTCGATGCTCTCGGCGTAATAGATCTGCGCGCCGATCGAGACGGGGAAGAACTGCCCGGCCGTATGCTCGTAGGAATGGCAGAGCGGCAGGAACGACAGGAAGACCTCGTCCTCGAGCCCCAGTTCGTAGAGCAGGTCGTAGGCACCGAGACAGTTGCACAGGATGGCACCGTGGCTCAGCACGACCCCTTTCGGCGAGCCGCCCGTGCCGGAGGTGTAGATGATGCAGCAGGGATCGGTGCGCGCGATCGTGGCGGCGGAAGCCGGCGGCTCGGCGGCCACGCCGCCGGCCGCCAGCGCCTCCTCCCAGGCGAGGACGCGGCGCCCGCCGGGCCCTTCGCCCGACTCCCCCTCCATGGCGATGATCGTCTTCAGATCCGGACAGTGGGCCGCCGCCGCCAGGACACGCTCGCGCAGCGCCTCGGTCGAGACGATCACCGCCTTGGCGCCGCTGTCGGCGAACAGGTGGCGGTGGTCCGCCGGCATGTAGGTGGTGTAGCTGGGCACGGTGACGGCCCCGGCGGCCATGATCGCCATGTCGGCGATCAGCCATTCGGGCCGGTTCTCCGCGACCAGAGCGACCCGGTCGCCCGGTTCTATGCCGAGCGCGCGCAGGCCGTGGGCCAGACGCACCGTCCGCGCCGCCGCCTCGCTCCAGCTGGTCGGCGCGAAGGCGCCGTTCGCCTTGCGCCACAGGAACGGGCGGTCTCCGCCCGCCCGCGCCTGCTCGAAGAACATGGCGACCAGATTCGGCCAAACCCGGTACCGGGCGAGGCCGGCTTCAAGACTGTCCTCCCGCACGTTCCCTCCCTTGGTGCCGCGAGCGGGCACCGGCTCCCGATCGTTGGCCGGCTTGGCCGGCGGCTGCCCGGGTACTATATCGCGCCAGACCCAAAGGAGGCGAAGCATGAGCGACAGGCGAAACCGCGCGGCGGCCGTTCAGGAACAGACCGCGGCCGACGCGATCGGGCCGCTGCCCGAATGGGACCTGGCGGACCTCTACGCATCGCCGGACTCCCCGGCGCTGGCGCGCGACCTGGACGAGGTCGCGAAGGCCGCCAAGGACTTCGCGGGCCGCTACCGCGGCAAGGTCGCAGGGCTGGACGGGCCCGCCCTGGGCGCTGCCGTCGCCGCCTTTGAACTGATCGACGAGGTGCTTTCCCGGGTGATGAGCTACGCGCAGCTGCTGCATGCGAAGAAGCTGGAGGATCCGGAGGTCGGCCGCTTCTACCAGGGCACGCACGAGCGGATCACCGACATCTCCAGCGACATGGTCTTCTTCACGCTGGAACTGAACCTGATCGATCCGGCCGACATCGCCGAGAAGCTGAAGGCGCCGGCGCTGGCGCGCTACGCGTCCTGGGTCGAGAACAGCCGCGCCTTCCGGCCGCACCAGCTGTCGGAGGACATGGAGCGGCTGCTGAACGACCGGCACGTGGCCGGGCGGGCCGCGTGGATGCGCCTGTTCGACGAGACGATGGCCGGCCTGCGCTTCCCCTACCGCGAGCGCAGCCTGACCAGTGCGGAGGTTCTGAACCTCCTGTCCGACCGCGACGCCGCGGTGCGCCGCGACGCCGCGCGGTCCCTGGGCACGGTGCTGAACCAGAACGTCCGCATCTTCGCGCACATCACCAACACGCTCGCCAAGGACAAGGAGATCGACGACCGCTGGCGCCACTATCCGCGCCCGACCTCGGCACGGAACCTCGCGAACCGGGTCGAGGACGAGGTGGTCGATGCCCTGGTGAGCGCCGTGCGGGACGCCTATCCGCGCCTGTCCCACCGCTACTACACGCTGAAGGCGGGCTGGTTCGGCGGCGAGCAGCTCGACTACTGGGACCGCAACGCGCCGCTGCCCGATGCCGAGGACCGCACCGTGCGCTGGGACGAGGCGCGCGACACGGTGCTGTCCGCCTATGCCGATTTCGACCCCGAGATGGCGGCGGTCGGCGGGCGCTTCTTCGAGCGCGCCTGGATCGACGCACCGCCCCACCCGGGCAAGTCGCCGGGCGCCTTCGCCCACCCGACCGTGCCGAGCGTCCACCCTTATATCCTCCTGAACTATCAGGGGAAGGTGCGGGACGTGATGACCCTGGCCCACGAATTGGGCCACTGCGTCCACCAGGTCCTGGCCGCCAGGCAGGGGCATCTTCTGGCCGACACGCCGCTGACGCTGGCCGAAACGGCTTCGGTCTTCGGCGAGATGCTGACCTTCCGGCGCCTGCTCGACCGCGAGCAGGATGCGCGCCGGCGCCGCCACATGCTGGCCGGCAAGGTCGAGGACATGCTGAACACGGTGGTCCGCCAGATCGCCCTCTTCGAGTTCGAGGAGGGCGTCCATCGCGAGCGGCGCAGCGGCGAACTGACGGCGGCCCGCCTGGGCGAGATCTGGATGGACGTGCAGCGGCGCAGCCTGGGCCCGGCGCTGCGGTTCGACGAGGGCTACCGCAACTTCTGGGCCTACATCCCGCACTTCATCCATTCGCCCTTCTACGTCTACGCTTACGCGTTCGGCGACTGTCTGGTGAATTCGCTCTTCGCCGTGTACGAGGGCGGGCATCCCGGCTTCCAGGCGAAGTATCTCGACATGCTGCGGGCGGGCGGGACGAAGCCGCACAAGGAACTGCTCGCCCCGTTCGGTCTCGACGCGACCGACCCCGCCTTCTGGAGCCGCGGCCTGGGTATGCTGGAAGGCTTCATCGACGAGCTGGAGGCGATGCCCGCCGCCAAGCCGGCCTGACGGCGGCGGGGCGCCGGCGGGGCCGGCGGCGGGCCGGGCCGGGCCGCGGCGTCGGGACGACCCGTCAGGACTTCGACGCGTGCTGCGGCTTGCCCTTGCGCGGCGTCGAGGCCAGGCGTTCGAGTTCGGTCTCGCTCATCGACTCGACCATGGACTTCGACGCCCCCTTGAGGTCGCTCTTCCTGGTCTCTCCGCGCTTGGCGGACAGGGCGGCACCGGCCGCCTTCTGCTGGGCCTGCGATTTCGCGGGCATCGGCCTTCTCCTTGGGGGCGTTGGCGGGCGTCGGCGCGCCCTTTTCGTTCAACCGGTACGGCCGGGCGGGGTTCCCAGCGGATCAGGCGCAGGCGGCGTGGGCGGTGAAGGCGATGCGTTCCGGATGGGTGAAAACCTCGAAGCCGTCGGCTCGGGCGACGGCGACCAGTGTGATCCCGGCCTGCTCCGCGATCCGGACGGCGAGCGTGGTCGGGGCAGACACAGCCACGATCAGCGGTATGCCGGCCACCGCCGTCTTCTGCACCATTTCGACCGACACCCGGCTGGTCAGCAGTACCGCCCCCTCGCCTTTCGGGACGGGGTCGGCCGCCAATGCGCCGATCAGCTTGTCGAGTGCATTGTGCCGGCCGACATCCTCGCGCACCGCAACGAGACCATGCTGCGGGTGCCAGAAGCCGGCAGCATGGGTCGACCGCGTCGCCATGTGCATCGGCTGGTTCGGGGCGAGAGCCGCCAGCGCATCCAGCAGAAGCCGCGGCGCCAGGGAGAGGGGCGCAGCGACCGCCGGCACTGCGCGCGTGGCTTCGGCCAGGCTCTCGACACCGCAGAGCCCACAGCCGACCGGGCCCGCCAGCCGCCGTGCCCGCCCGCGCACGGCCTCCGCCCGCGCGGGCGTCAGCCACAGGCGCACCTGCATGCCGAGGTCGTGCTCCACGATCTCGATGTCTTCGATCTCGCCCGCATCGCCGACCACTCCTTCGGTCAGGCTGAAGCCGATCGCGAAGTCGGTCAGGTCGCAGGGTGTGGCCATCATCACCGCATAGGTCGCGCCCTCGTAGAGAATCGCCACCGCGACCTCCTCGGGGATGTTGCGGAAGCCGCCGGCCTCGCGTTGCCTTGCCGAACCATTCAGGCGCCATACCCGAGACGGCGTACGGCCGTAGGCCGCACGCGCGCTCACTCTGCGGCCTCCCGCCGGGCCGCTCTGCCCTCTCGACCCCATGCGTCCCGCCGGTCCCCCACCGCACGGATGCGCACGGGCACCGACTTGGCCGCTGGCACCTTGCTGCGCTCGGCATGGTGCCACAGCGGAACCAGGGCGTTGCACTCCGGATAGTAGGCGCCGCAGCAGCCTTCCGGGATGTCGTAGGTACGGACGGTGAAGCCCGACATCTCGCGCACGAACCCGTCGTCCACCGCCGTCTCGATGGTGACGACCTCCCCTTCCCGCAGCCCGAGGCGCGCGACGTCGTTGGCGTTCAGGAATATCACCATCCTGGTGCCGTCCACGCCGCGGAAGCGATCGCGATAACCGTAGATCGTGGTGTTGAACTGGTCGTTGCTGCGCAGGGTGATGAGGCGCAGCACCGCGCGGTCGTCGTGATTCTCGAAGCTCGCCGAGAGGGCTTGCGGAACGATGAAATTGGCCTTGCCCGTCTCCGTCGCCCACTTGCGCTCACGCGCCGCGTTCGGCCGCTCGAAGCCGCCGGGCGTGTCCAGCCGCTGGTTGAAGTCGTGGAAGATGTCGGGGAACGTGACCGCTATCGCGTCCCGCACGAGGCCATAGTCCCCGACCCAAGCATCCCAATCGACGCGAGGGTTCGGCGGCAGCGTGGCCTTGGCGAGTTCCGCCACGATCTTCGGCTCGGACAGCACGTGCGGCCCGGGCGGCGGGCGGCGGCCATGCGAGGTGTGCATGCAGCCGGTACTGTCCTCGGTGGTCACCACCTGCGGGCCGCTCGCCTGCCGGTCCAGTTCCATACGGCCGAGACATGGCAGCAGATACGCCGTCTTGCCGATGACGAGGTGGCTGCGGTTGAGCTTGGTTGCGATCTGCACCGTCAGGTCCAGGCCGCGCCATGCCGGCTCCATCCTGTCCCGCTCGGGTATCGCGCGCACGAAGTTGCCGCCGAGGCCGATGAAGGCCCTAACTTCGCCGGCGAGTATGCCCTCGCAGACATCGACGGTGGCGAGGCCCGTGTTGCGCGGCGGCTCGAAGCCGAACTGCTCCGCCAGGCGGTCGAGCGGCACCAGTTCCGGCTTTTCGGCGATCCCGACCGTCCGCTGGCCCTGCACGTTGGAATGGCCGCGGACCGGACAGATCCCGGCGCCGGGCCGGCCGATATTGCCGCGGAGCAGCAGCAGGTTCACCAGCATCTGGACGTTCTCTACGCCGAGCTTGTGCTGGGTCAGGCCCATCCCGTAGACGGCGATCACGCGCTCGCAGCCCATATAGACCGCCGCGGCCGCTTCGAGGCCGATGCGGCTCAACCCGGATTCGCGCTCGATGTCGAGCCAGTCGTGCTCCCGCACGGCCGCCGCGAAAGCCTCGAAGCCGTGGGTGTGCTCGGCGATGAACGCGGTGTCGAGAACCCTCGGCCGCCCCTGCGCCACCGCTTCGTCGTCCGCCGCCAGAATGACCTTGCACATGCCGGTCAGCGCGGCGATGTCGCCGCCGGCGCGCACCTGGTGATACTGCGAACCGATCCGGGTCGCCCTGCCCGTGACCATCTGGACGGGGTTCTGGGGGTTGACGAACGCCTCCAGCCCGCGCTCGCGCAGGGGATTGAATACGACGATGGGAACGCCCCGCTCGCTCGCCTCCTGCAGCGGGTGGAGCATCCGCGGGCTGTTGCTGCCTACGTTCTGGCCGAAGAAGAAGATCCCGTCGGCCGATTTGAAATCCTCCAGCAGCACCGTCCCGGTCGGCACGCCGATGCTCTCGGGCAGGGCGACCGACGTCGATTCGTGGCACATGTTCGAACTGTCGGGCAGGTTGTTCGTGCCGAAGAGGCGCGCGTACAGCTGATACATGTATGACGTTTCGAGCGACGCCCGGCCGGAGGCGTAGAACACGACGCTGTCGGGCGCGAACGACCGCAGCTGTTTGCCGATGGCGGCGAACGCCTCGTCCCACGCCACCGGCAGATACCTGTCGGTCGCGGGATCGTAGCGCATGGGCTCGGTCAAGCGCCCCGCCTGCTCCAGATCGTAGTCGGGCCAGTTCAGCAGTTCTCCCACCGTATGTTTGGCGAAGAAGTCCGGCCCGGCGCGATGGCTGGTGAGTTCCGCGAACGTCGCCTTCGCTCCGTTTTCGCAGAACTCCGCCGCGTGCGGCTCGGCCGGCTTGGCCCAGGCGCAGCTGACGCAGGCGAAGCCACCCGGCTTGTTCTGGCGCGGCAGTTCCTTGAGCGCGCTTTTGACGGCCCCCTCCCGCCAGGCGTTGCGCGCGAGGGACTGGACCGAACCCCAGCCGCCGACAGGACCGGAATATGGCTTTTCGTCGACTTCTCGTCGCATGGTTCGCCTCCCAGCGATCTCCGGATACGGCATGGCCCCGCCCCCGTAACTTGCGGCGCCGCGACCGGTTCCGCGCGGCCTTTCCGCCGGCGGCGGACCATGCCAAGATTCGTCGCCGACCGATTCGCTGCGGGTCCCCCGGCGCACGAACGGGCCGGACGAGCACGACGAGCAGGAGGACCACAGGGCCATGCGACTTCCGCGTCTTCTCACGATAACCGCCCTGCCCATCCTCGCCGCAGCGCCCGCGGCGCAGGCCCATCACGCGATGGACGGGACGCTCCCCGGCGGGTTCTGGGAAGGGTTCGTCTCCGGCCTCGCCCATCCGGTCATCGGCATCGACCACCTCGCCTTCGTCGTCGCGGCGGGCGTCGTCGGCGCCCTCGTCGCGGGCGGGGGCGCGTGGCGGGTCGGCCTGCCGATCCTGTTCGTCCTCGCCTCGATCGTCGGCGTCGGGCTGCACCTGACGGAACTGAACCTGCCCCTGGCGGAGGCGGCGGTCGCGGCCAGCGTCCTGCTGGCGGGCGTCCTGCTCGCGCGTGGAACGGCGCGGCCGGGGGCCGGCGCCTGGGCTGCCATCCTCGGCCTGGGCGGCATCTTCCACGGCTACGCCTATGGCGAGGCCATCGTCGGCGCCGAGCCGACCGCGCTCTGGGCCTATCTCGCGGGCCTCGCCGTGATCCAGTCCGCGATTGCGCTGGCTGCCGCCAGGCTCGCGACGACGCGCGCATGGACCGCGCGGCAGATCGCGCCGCGCCTGGTCGGCGCCGCCGCCTTCGGCGTCGGACTGACCGCACTGGTCGCACAGATCGTACCCGCCTGAGGGCCGGTCCGGCGGTCCCGACGCGCCGGCATCATCGGGTGCCACCCCCCGTCCGGCGTCGGCGCCCACTGACCGCCCATGCCGTCGCAGGCATACCGGTTGCTCGACCCGGGACAGGGTCCTCCCGCGGAACGAAACGCGGCGCCCGTCGATTCCCGTCAGCGCAGCCCCGGCGGCCCAACGGCGGCCGTCCGTGCCGAACGATCGGAGCGATGCATGCAGGACGATCAGGCAGGCACACCTGCCGGCGGCGACACCGCCCCGGTCTCCGGCGCGGTACCGTTCCCGTCGCCGCCCTGGCGGCTGCGCGGTACGCTCTACGCCTCGCTGTGGCGGGTGCCGCACGATCTCGCCGCGGCACTGGGCGGGACCGGTCCGCCCGCCCTGCGCCTCGGCCGGTCGGCCCTGCTGGTCACGGGCTGGGCGCGCTATGCGCCGGGCGGCGCGCTGGTTTACGACGAGATGCTGTGCGCGGTCCCGCTGTCGCCCGTCCGCAGGCGTGCGGTGCGCATCGGCCGCATCTGGGTCGACAGCGCCGCGTCGGCGGCCGGCGGGCAGGCGCTCTGGGCCATACCGAAACGCCTGGGCCGCTTTGCGGGCGATCCCGCGGCGGCCGGCGGCGCGACGGTCGCCGACACGGGCATCGACACGGGCACCCACTCAGGCGCGGGGCCCGTCGCCTCGTTCCGCTTCACACCCTCCGCCGCCTGGCGCGGCGGGCTACTGCCGGGACGCTGGCGCTTCGCCCTGCGCACGGAGCAGCCCCGCGGCGGCGAGGTCGTGACGGCCGCGATTGGGGTGTCGGGGCGGCTGCGGCCGGGCCGCGGCACCTGGACCTTCGCGGCGGACGGGCCGCTCGCCCCGCTGTCGGGCATGACGCCGTGGCTGACCGTAGCGCTGGAGGACGCCGACATGCGCTTCGGAGGCTGACGCCCGGCCTATCCCGCCCACACTGCGCGCCAGAGGGTGAAGAGGCCGGCGGCCAGCATCGCCGTGAGCGGCACGGTGATCACCCAGGCCGCCGCGATCGAAAGAAGATGGCTCCGCCGCACGAGCTTGCGTTTCCGGGCCTTCTTCTCCTTCTCCCTGCGCAGAACGCCGGCGAGCTGGGTGGTGTCGCCGCTGCGTTCCAGGGCGGCGCCGGCCCATTCGGGCAAGGGTGCCGCAGGGCCCTGCGGCCAGGGCTTGCGCCGACGGTCGAGCCATTCGCGCAGGAAGCCGACGCCGAACAGCGCGCCGAGCGCGATATGGGTCGAACTGACGGGCAGGCCGAGCCAGGAGGCCGCGATGACCGTCACCGCCGCGGCGAGCGCGATGGCGAAGGCGCGCGCACGGTCGAGCCGCGTGATCTTGGTGCCGACCGTCCGGATCAGCCGCGGCCCGAACAGGGCCAGGCCCAGCGTTATGCCCAGGGCGCCGACCAGCATGACCCAGAAGGGGATCACGACCTGCGCCTGGACGGTCCCGCTCTCGGACGCGCCGACGATGGCGGCAAGCGGCCCGACCGCGTTCGCAACGTCGTTCGCGCCGTGCGCGAAGGACAGCAGCGCCGCCGCACAGATGAGCGGCACCGTGAAGAGCTGCATCACCGACTTGCGCCGGTTGTCGAGCCCTTCGGCCGCGCGCCGCACCCACGGCCGGACGATCGCCCAGGCGGCGGCGAAGGCGGCGATGCCGACCGCCGCCAGCACGCCGGCGCCCGGCCGCCAGACGCGCTCCAGTCCTTTCATCACGAGATAGATGGCGAAGGCCGAGGCCATCACGGCGACCAGGATCGGGACCCAGCGCTTGGCGGCCGCGACGCGGTCCGTGCGGTAGAGGATCGTAACCTTGATGACGAGCAGGATGCCGGCCGCGATCAGGCCGCCCAGCACGGGCGATATGACCCAACTCGCCGCGATTCGGCCCATGACCGGCCAGTTCACCGCGCCGAGGCCGGCGGCCGCGACGCCGCTGCCGGCGACCGCGCCCACGATGGAATGGGTGGTAGAAACGGGCGCACCCAGCCAGGTCGCGAGGTTGAGCCAGAGTGCGGCGGCCAGCAGCGCGCACAGCATGCCCAGGATCAGCACCTGCGGATCGGCGAAGCCCTCCGGATCCACGATGCCGCGCGAGACCGTAGCGACCACGTCGCCGCCGGCGATGAGCGCCCCTGCGGTCTCGAAGATCGCGGCGATGACGATCGCGCCGGCCAGGGTCAGCGCCTGCGACCCGACCGCCGGGCCGACATTGTTGGCGACGTCGTTGGCGCCGATGTTGAGCGCCATGTAGGCGCCGACGGCGGCCGCAACGACGACGACGGCCGTGTGGTCGAACCCGTCGCCGCGCAGCAGGACGTAAAGGACGACCGCGAGCAGGAAGGCGAGCGCCAGCCCCAGCCGCACCGCCGAGCGCCCGGTCTCGGCGGCGGCCCGCTCCAGCCGCGCGATCTTCTTCAGGTCCTTGTCGAGCGGGGTCGCCCGGGCGAAGGCGGGCGCCTCCGGCAACGGCCGCTCCCATCCTGCACGACCGCCGCCCGGGAGGCTGCCGCCCCACCCTTTTCGCATCATGTCCCCGTCACAGAACCGTCACGGGGCAACATGCGCGCCCGGCCGCCGCTGTGCAAACGGCGGGCGCCACCCTCCCCGGTCCGTCGTCCGGCGGGCTACTCGACGTCGCGCGCCCCGGCGGTGCGTGCGGCGAAGCCTTCCGG
The DNA here is from genome assembly GCA_046296375.1 of Alphaproteobacteria bacterium. Taxonomy (GTDB): domain Bacteria; phylum Pseudomonadota; class Alphaproteobacteria; order JAJUGE01; family JAJUGE01; genus Constrictibacter. The sequence goes on from JBKBLL010000014.1 coordinate 26,589, forward strand.
CACTTCCCGCCCGACGTCCGTGAAGGCGCGCTTCACGGCGGCGACGTAGGGGCCGAACACCTGCTTGCGGTTCTCGCGCGCCCAGGCGTTGGAGCCGGCCGGCATGTCGAGCGAGCCCTGGAAGCGTGGCATGACGTAACGGGCGAAGAGCTCGTAGCTCCGCAGCGTCTGCTCGCGCGTCGCCCACTCGTGGGACCGGAACATGATGCCGCCGAAACCGCCCTGGCTGTATTCCAGCAGACGCTCGATGCCTCTGGTCACCGTCTCCGGCGTACCGACCAGGGTGGTGCCCATCGCCACGCCTTCGCGCAGCGGATCGTCGGAGCGGCCGGGCGGTCGCCCGAGCGTGTCCTCGAAATAGGTCACGGTCTCCACGCGCTCGCCCTTGTTCACCTCGCGCAGCGCCTGCTCGTCGTCCTCGGCGAGATGCGCCGTCACGACGATGCGCCAGTCCCTGCGGCTGATCGACTGGCCGTGCTGCGCCGCCGACTCCTCGGCGATTTTCCACTGCTCTGCCATCTTCTGCGGTCCGCCGGGCAGGCCCGCCCCGATCGACAGCACGCCGACGCCGAACTTGCCGGCGGCGATCATGCCCGACGGCGTGATCGTGCTGGCGACCGCGATGTCGAAGCGCGGATCGGACCATGGCGCCAGGTGCAGGCGCGCGTCACGCAGTTCGAACCAGTCGGTCTTCATCGTCACCGGCTCCTCGCAGCGCAGCAGCTGCAGGATGACGCCGAGGGCCTCCTCCATCCGCGGCCGCTGGGTCGAGGGCTCGATGCCGAGCATGTAGGCGTCGGAGGTGAGCGCGCCCGGACCGCAGCCCAGCATCACCCGGCCGCGCGTCATATGGTCGAGCTGGACGAAGCGCTGGGCCACCAGCAGCGGGTTGTGATAGGGCAGCGAGGTGACGCCGGAGCCGAGCTTGATGTGCCGCGTGCGCTCTGCCGCCGCGGCGATGATCAGTTCCGGCGAGGCGATGATCTCCCATCCCGCGGAGTGGTGCTCGCCGATCCACGCCTCGTCGTAGCCGAGATGGTCGAGCCATTCGAGCAGTTCGATATCGCGCGCCATGGCCAGCGTCGGGTTCTCGCCGAGCCGGTGGAAGGGGGCGAGGAAGACGCCGAACTTCAAGCCGCGGTGACCCATCAGAAACTCCCGGTTGCGCCTGGACGACGGCTCACGATAGCCGGCGGGTTCCGTCGGCGAAAGGCGGGCGGGGTGCAGGGTGCCGGGGGCAGCCGATATGGGCAGAGCCGCGGCTTGTGGTATGAGGATTCCGGCAGGGTCGAGCGGAAGCGTCGATGCGCGTCGCAGCCTCCCGACGAGGGGAGCACGGGCTATGGCGCGAACGATCTTCGACCGCTGTATCGAGGCCAGTTGCGCCCCGATGCAGGTCCTGTGCTGTGCGGCGACCCACGCGCTGATCGCCGACACGTTCGCCTGCGTGCCGCGCGGCGACATCGACCTCAAAGGCTTCGGCGCCACCCCCCTCTACGGCATCGAGCGGGAACTGGCGGCGAACCGCTGATCCCTTGCGCGAACCTCCGTTGCGGTTGCGGCAACAGGCCTGCCGAAACGCTCGCGGTAGCGCGCCGGACACAGACCCGTGTGTCGCCGGAACAGATCTCGGAAGAAAATGAGGTCACGATAGCCGACGGCCTCGCACACCTCCTGCACGGTACGCCTGCCGGTCTCCAGATGGTGTTTCGATTCTCCCGGGCGGTTTCTCCTGGACCGGGCGGGTGCTAGTAAGACCCCCGGTTCCCGAACGGACAGGGCGGAGGCGGAGATGGCGGAAGAAGTCGTGCTGACGGAGGTGGACGGGCGCGGTGTGGCGACGGTCACGCTGAACCGGCCTGCGGTGAACAACGCCTACAATGGCGAGATGATCCTGGGGCTGATCGCCGCTTTCCAGCGACTCGGCGCCGATCCGGCCGTGCGGGTCGTGACGATCCGCGGCAACGGCCGGCACTTCCAGGCGGGCGCCGACCTGAAATGGATCCAGTCGGTCGCCGGTCTCTCGCCGGCCGAGAACCTGCAGATCTCGATGAACACGACCAACGCGATCCGCGGCCTCAACGAGTTTCCGAAGCCGACCCTCGCACTCGTGCACGGCGGCTGCTTCGGCGGCGGCACCGGCATGGTCGCGGCCTGCGATATCGTGCTGGCGTCGGAGGATGCGATCTTCGCGATCACGGAGTCGCGCTGGGGCCTGATGGCAGCACCGATCATCCCGCAGCTCAACGCCAAGATGGGGCTCGGCAACGTCCGCCGGTACGCGCTCACCTCCGAGCGGTTCGACGCCAGGCGGGCGGTGGAACTGGGCTTGGTCAGCGAGGTCTGCCCCACGGGCGGGCTCGACGCGGCGGCGGCGCCGATCATCGACGCGCTGCTGCTGTGCGGGCCGGACGCCATCGCCGAGACCAAGGCCTGTGCGCTGGAGATGGCGGGCCAGGTCGTCGACGACGCGCTCGCCGATAGGCTGGCCCGCCAGCATGCGGCCAAACGCGGCACCGCCGAGGCGGCCGAGGGGCTGAAGAGCTTCCTCGAGAAGCGCAAGCCCGACTGGTACACCGGCACCGACTGAGCTGGCGGCCGGGCGATACCGGGTACAGCAGCAGCCACGCCGACCGCCGGGGGCACGCAGGCGGACAGTCCCGCCCTCCGGCGAGCCCGAGCAGCAGCCGGAACGGCAGGCAAGCTGGCCGCCGCATAGCCGACATAGGCCCTGGCGAAAGCGCCGCACGCGGGCAGCCATAGCCGTTGAGGGACCCGAACGGTCGGCGATTAACCGATTGTTCGTGCGGCCGTCCCACACTGCTCGGGGGCGCGACCTTCAGCGGCGAGAGGCGCGGATGCAGGCGGTACAGCTCCACGATGCCGGACAGCTTCACCGGTCTGGTCCGGCGCAGGTCGAACTGATGCGCCCCGACGAGGCAACGGTGATCACGCTTCCGGCACAGCGTCAGCAGCCACCACGAGACGAAGCGGCCGCACTATCTCGCCTGTTACGCGCCGCATCCGCGAACGGCGCGCAGGCTCACAAAAACGTAACGTGCGAGCGCACCTTATCGGGTTGCGCAGCGGCGACGCTTTGCAGACCATCGGCCCGCCCATGGGGACGGGCACGCATATGCAACGGGCGGAGACATCCATGACGAGGCTCCTGGCGGGTGCGCTCGCCGCGCTACTGTTCGCCGGCGCGGCGGCCCTGTCGGCGGGCGCCGGCCAGGCGCAGCAGCTGAAGTTCTTTCGGATCGCCAGCGGCAGCGTGGGCGGCACCTACTTCCCGACGGCGGCCCTGCTGGCCCAGGCGATCAGCAACCCGCCCGGCGCCCTCCCCTGTGAGCGCGGCGGCGCGTGCGGCGCGCCCGGCATGATCGCCATCGCGCAATCGGCCCAGGGCTCGCTCGCGAACGTCGTCGCCGTCGAGAAGGGTCAGGTCGAATCCGGGCTGGTGCAGTCGGATGTCGCCTACTGGGCCTGGAGCGCGAGCGGCGTGTTCGCCGACCGGGAGCCCATGACCAACCTGCGTGCGATCGCCAGCCTCTATCCCGAACATCTGCACGCGGTCGCCACCCGGAAGAGCGGCGTGACGGGGTTCACGGATCTGAAGGGCAAGCGGATCGCGCTCGGCCTCCCGGCGTCGGGCGCGCTGGTCGGCGCGCGCATCGTGCTCGGCGCCGCCGGCCTCGCCGAGGACGCGGACTACGAGGCCGCCTTCCTGAACAGCGCCGAAGCGGTCGCGCGGCTGAAGGACGGCAGCGCGGACGCCATGCTGACGGTGACCGGCTATCCGCAGCCGGCGATCGCCGACCTGGCCGATGCGACCGGCATCGCGCTGCTGCCCGTCGACGGCGACCTGCGCGAGGCGATCCTGGCCGACAACCTGTTCTTCTCCGCCGCGGCCGTACCCGGCGGCACCTATGCGGGCGTGCCCGACGACACACCCACCGTCGCCGTAACGGCACTGTGGCTGACCCACGCCGACCAGGCGGAAGAGACCGTCTACCAGATCACGCGCGCGCTTTGGAGCAAGACCGCCCGGGCGCTCTTCATCGGCGCCCATGCCGGTGCCGCCGGGATCCGGTTGGAGACGGCGCTGGAGGGCATGTCCGTGCCGCTCCATCCCGGCGCCGAGCGCTTCTACCGCGAGGCCGGGCTGATCGACT
>JBKBLL010000015.1:0-30735 GCA_046296375.1 Alphaproteobacteria bacterium
CCTTCCCCGATCCCTTGAGTGACCGGCGGCGGCATGCCGGCCGCCTCGAAGAAAAACTCCGCCGCCACCGCCTCGGCCCGCCGCAAGATCCAGAGCACGAACCAGCGGACCGGCGAGGACCGAACGGCGACCCGCTCGGCCAGGACGGTGGCTCTGTGCAGCATCGTCTTCCGGACGTGCGAAGAAAAAGAAGGGGCGGCGTCGCCGCCGCCCCGACTATGCCTGACCGATCAGCCGCCGGCCTGCAGGTCCACGACCTTGCCGACGGTCTCGTTCCACTGCTTGACGCAGTCGGCACCGCAGCGCTGGGCCCACTTGCGCAGCACGCCCTCGTTCAGTGCGGTCTCGCGCGCCTTGACGTCGGCCTCGCCCGGCTTCACGAGGGTCATCTTGCCCGGCGCTCCGACCGTGCATTCGCCCGTACCCGTGCCGCAGGCGATGCCTTCTTCGTTCTCGGCCTCGATCACCTCCCAGCCTTTGTCCTCGAACGCGGCGGAAGCCTTCAGCAGCGCTTCCTGCTGCTTTTCGTCGAGCTTGTTCCAGCTGTTCTCGTTGATCGCCGTGAAGGTGATGGTGAAGCCGACCGGCAGCGTGAACACGTGGCTCGCCACCTCGTACCATTTGGCCTTGTAGCCGGGCATGGTGCCGGTGATGCCGCAGTCGACGACGCCCTTCTGCATCGCCGGCACGACCTCGGCGAAGGCGATGGTGACGGGCGCCCCGCCGACGGCCTCGACGAAGTCGCCCTGGCTGGCGCCCTGGACGCGGACCTTCTTGCCTTTCAGATCGGCGATGCCCGAGATCGGCGTCCGGCAGTAGAAGACCTGCGCCGGGAACGGATAGACGTTCAGCAGCTTGGCGCTGTAGTTCTTCGACAGCGCGTCCGCCAGGACGTCGCGATAGGCGTCGGCCACGGCACGCGCCGTCTTGAAGTCCGTCGCGACGCCGGCGAGGTCGATGCCCTCGATCACCGCGTCCTCGGCCACGTAGATCGGCAGGGCGTGCGCCACGTCGAACACGCCCAGCTTCAGCAGCCGCATAACCTCGAACCCGCGCAGGCCGAGTTCCGTCAGCGGCTTGGCGTCGCCGGTCAGGCTGCCGCCGCTCGCCTCGGGCAGATCCTTCTCCCAGAAGGGCTTCTCTATATGCTGCCAGTTCGACAGATTGCCCCAGGTACCGACGGCCTTGAGCTGCGTCTGCGCCTGGGCCGAGCCGGCCGCGAACAGCGCCGCCGCCGCGGCCGCGAATACCGCACCCCTCGCATATCCCAACATGTCCCCACCTCCCGTTATCGCTTTGTGCGAACGATACAGGCTGCGGATGACCGCGGCAAACACGGATACGCGCGAACGCTTCGTTAACCTTCAGGCCGCTATCTTCCGCGCGGATCAGTCCGGGAGGAATCCGCGCGCCATGACGCAGAAGCAGATAAAGGGCCGTCGCTCGCGTGGCTTGCTGTTCGTCCTCGCCTTGCCGGTGCTGGTGGGCGGCTGCACGACCCTGGGCAAGGGCGGCGGGGCTGCCGCCACGGGGCCCGGCGCCGGTCCGGCCGCCGCGAGCGCGCGGGCGGACAACCTGCTGCGGATCGCACGCAACACCGAAGCCTCCGGCGATACGGCCACGGCCGCCGGCCTTTATGGCCGCGCGCACACGATGGACCCGGGCCGGCCGGAGCCGCTGATCGCCCTGGGCGGCGCGCTGCGCGCCCAAGGCCTCGACGTCGAGGCGGCGGAGGCCTACCGCAGGGCGCTTGCCCTCGACGGCCGCAGCCCCGAGGCGCTGCGCGGGCTGGGCCTCGCCCTGGTGGGGTCCGGCCAGGCGTCAGCGGCGCTCGACATCTTCGACACGGCCCTGCACGTCGACAGCGGCGATGCCCGCCTCTGGAACGGGCGCGGCGTCGCGCTCGACATGATGGGCCGGCACGCGCAGGCGCAGGAGAGCTACCGCACCGGTATCGGGATCGCGCCGAACGACATGGGGCTGCGAAATAATCTGGGCCTGTCGCTGGCCCTCGCGGGCAACAGCCGCGACGCGATCGAAGTGCTGCACGGCATCACCGAGGGTCCGGGCGCTTCGGCGCGCAACCGCCAGAACCTGGCGCTCGCCTACGGCCTCGCCGGCGATCCCACGCGCGCCGGTGCGATCGCCCAGCGCGACCTGCCGCCCGAGGCGGTGCGCGAAAACCTCGCCGTCTACGAGGCGCTGCGCGGCCGTCCGTCCGACCTGTCCAGGATCGTAGCGGTCGACGTCGCCAAGCCGGCGCCGCCGGCCATCGCCCTCGCCGTGGTGCCCGCCGAACCGCGCCAGCCTGCCCGGCCCCCCGCGCTGTCCTCGACGCTGACCCCGACGGTCGCGGTGACCGCGGCGGAGACGCCCGGACCGGCGCAGGCGGCCCCGAGCCGCGCCACGGCGACCCGGGCCGCCTTCCGTGCCGCCACGCCGGCCGTGCCGCAGGCGGTCCCCCAGGCCGTGCCCGCCGCGTTCGAACAACCGGCCGCCATGCCCGCCGCACGCATCGCCGGTCACATTCCCGCCGCGGAGCTTCCGCCGCGTCCCGTACCGACCCAAATCATGCTGGGCAATGTCGAGAACCGGGCGGCCGCCGGTGCCGCAGCCGCCGCGAACGGCTGGACGGTCGTGCGCTGACGCGCGCGGCCCTCGACCGGGCGCCCGTCGCCCCGGCAACCATCGAGCGGCGTTCGCGGGACGCGGTCAGGCCCTGGTGAGGGCGAAGTAGCGGGCCGCGGCATCGATCTCGGCCAGGACCGCGGCGCGCCGCTCGGCCGCCTGCGGGTCGTCGCCCCACCTCTCGGCCTGCCAGATTTCGTCGAGCTGGGCGGCGGCGGCGGTCGCTTCGGCGTCCAGCCGGCCTTCGACCAGGGCGAGCGCCAGGACCAGCGAGCCCGCCGCTGCGGCGGCGCAGCTCACCGTCGTCAGGGCGTCGGCGTCGAGGGCCTCCAGCGCGGCCGCGGCGGCGCGGTGCGCCGCGTCGGGCTGCGGCTCGGGCATGACGCCGCGCACGACGCGCAGGGGTGCGTCGAAGCGTTGGGCGAACCAGTCCACCAGGGGCTGCCAGCACGCCTCCTGCCGCGCCACCAGATCCTCCGGCGTTTCGGCGCGGTAGCAGACGAGCTCGGAGCGGATGAAGCGCACCAGCTGTGCGGTCACGCCGTCGCGCAGGGGCCGCACGCGGTCGGTGCTGGTCGAGGCGAGGCTGGTCAGCGGCATCGATCGCGGCACGACCGTGTCGCCCTGCGCACGCCACTCGGCGGCGACCGCCTCGGCGAGCGCGGCGGTCGCCAGCTCCAGCGGGACGCGGCCGGGCGTACGCACCGGCCGTCCGTCCAGCAGGATGCGCCGCGCGCCCGTTCCCGCCTCGGCGACCGCGACGGACGTGTAGAAGCGCTTCACGGAAGCCGCCTGTCCGCGGCGGTCAGTGCAGCAGCGCGCGGTGGTCGCGCAGGGCGTAGCGGCCGTCCTTCAGTTCGCCGAACAGCTGCGCCACGGCCGGGTGGTTCACCGGCTCGCCGGTGTCGTCCTGCAGCAGGTTCTGCTCCGACACGTAGGCGACATAGGTGTTCTGCTCGTTCTCGGCGAGCAGGTGGTAGAAGGGCTGATCCTTGCGCGGGCGCACGTTCTCCGGGATCGACTGCCACCATTCCTCGGTATTGTTGAACTCCGGATCGACATCGAAGATCACACCGCGGAACGGGAACAGGCGGTGCTTGACCACCTGTCCGATCGGAAAGAGCGCCTGTCTCCTTACCTTGTTCATTTTCCGCCGTCGTTCCGTAGCGTTGCGGGCACGGCAACCGCCTCCGAAGATAGGGATGCGGTCCGCCCCGTCCAAGATCGCCGCCCTCCACATACGCCGCCCGGCGCCACGCGGTTCGTCGGGACCGGGCGTCCGGCGGCGAAACGGCGGGCATCGAACCATGAAACCTGATTCGCGTTGAGGTGGCGAACAGACCGAGGAGCGAACCGATGCTGCAGATGGCGACCGACAAGGTCTGCTGGATCGTCGTGAAGGCACGGGCCTTCGACGCGACCGAGGGAATCGTCGAGGAAGATTATGGCGGCAACCCCATAGACGAGGGTTTCCGCGAGGTCCTCGCCGACCAGCCGGACGACCCGACCCGGCAGGAGCTGGTCGACTTCATCGAGGCGCTCAACGAGGACGAGCAGGCCGAACTCGTCGCCCTGACCTGGCTCGGCCGCGGCGACTACGCCGCCGGCGAATGGCCGGAGGCGCTGGGTGCCGCGCGCGAGCGGCATACCGGGTCGACCGCGGCCTACCTGCTCGGCATCCCGATCCTGGCCGACTATCTGGAGGAGGGGCTGGCGCAGTTCGATCTGTCCTGCGGCGATTTCGAGGCCGACCATCCCTGACCTCACCGGATGGGCGAGAAGGCGGCCGGCTTCATGATCTTGTCCTCCTGGGCCGTGACCATGCCGGCGGTCCGCGCGAGATAGGCTCCCCAGTCCGGATCGCCGTCCCGCCGGGCCCGCTTCGCCTCGAAATCGGCGAGGCTGTCATAGGTCCAGATATGGACGACCTGATTGAGCGCGCCGATCTGGCTGATGAAGTAGCCCGCGAGCGTCAGGCCGTGCCACTGCGCCACCGGGAGCCCGTACGTCTCGAAGAGGGAGACGTACTCGTTCATCCGGCGGGGAACGATCGTGTAGGTGCGCACGTCGGCGATCATCGCGTCACTCCTGCCCGGCCCCGGACATCAGGGCCGCTCCGCCATCTCCAGCAGCACGTCGCAGATCACCTGGGTCCCGGCGGCGAGGTCCTCGGGCTTGGCGTTCTCGGCCTCGTTGTGGCTGAGGCCGCGTTCGCACGGCACGAACACCATGCCGGACGGGCACAGTGTGTGCAAATAGCGGGCGTCGTGGCCGGCCGCGGAATAGATGCGCATCTGTGGGTAGGCGCGCGCCGTCGCGGACCGCTCGATGGCCGACAGCATGGTGTCGGGAAAGTCGATGGGCGCTGCGTTCGACGGCTCGCGCACCGTCACCCGGCACGGCCCGGCATGGCTGCGGCAGACGGCCTCGACCCGGTCGCCCAGGCGCTTCAGCGTCTCCGCCGACGGATGGCGGAAATCGACGGAGAAAACGGCGCGGCCGGGGACGACGACCGTGGCGCCGGGAAACACCTCGAAGCGGCCGATGGTGAAGCGCACCACGTCCTCGGGATCGTGGAACAGGTCGCGGAGCGCGCGCGCCATGTCGGTCGCGGCCACGAAGGCGTCCTTGCGCCGGCCGACGGGCGTGGTGCCGGAATGGGCGTCCTCGCCCTCGACCTCGACGATGAAGCGGCGGTTGCCCTGCATGCCGGTGACCACGCCGATGACGTTGCCGGTCTCCTCCAGGATCGGGCCCTGCTCGATATGGAGCTCGATGAAGCCCGCGATCGGGGTGCCGAGGGCGCGATGCTCCGCCTCGGGGATGGCGGCCTTCAGGGCGGCGACGCAGGCCCCCATGGTCACGCCGTCGGGGTCCGTCCCGGCGAGCATGGCCGCGAGATCGGCGCGGCCGCAATAGACGGCGGAGCCCATCACGCCGGGGGCGAAGCGCGCCCCCTCCTCGTTGTTCCAGACGGCGGCCTCGATCGGGCGGCGCGTCGCGATGCCGGCGTCGTCGATCGCCTCCAGCGCCTCGAATGCGGCGAGCACCCCGGAGATGCCGTCGAAGCGGCCGCCGGTCGGCTGGGTGTCGGTATGCGAACCGCTCATCGAGGGCGCGAGCGTCGGGTCGGTGCCCTCGCGCCGGACGAACATGTTGCCCATGTCGTCCAGGAAGACGCGAAAGCCGCGCGCCTGCGCCCAGTCGGCGATGATGCGATGGGCGGCGATGTCCTCCCCTGTCAGTGCCAGGCGATTGACGCCGCCCTTCGGCGTGCCGCCGATGCGCGCCATGTCCATGTGGCGTTGCCAGAGGCGCGCCGCGTCGATGGTGACCGCGGTGGATGTCATGTCGCTCCTTCTCTCCCTCTCGCCGAGGGTCCCTCGATGCGTGTGACGGGCCGTGCCGGCCTCGCCGCCGGAAGGCCTTCGTTCATGCCGCGAACGGGCGCCGGAGCCCGGATGCCGCAGCCCGAGATGCCAGAAGCATGCCGGCCCGGTCATCCTCTCCGGTCATGCGGCCGGCCTATCGCCGCGTCGTCCTGTCCGGTGCCGTCCTCGCAGCCGGTGTAGACCAGAAGGCCGACGAGCGAAATCGCCCCCAGGAAGGCGAAGACCGCGCGGTAGGCGATTTCCGGCGCGCCGCCGGGGCCGGCGAAGGCCTCCACGATCAAGCCGGTCGCCGCCTGCCACAAGAATACGCCCAGGATCGAGGCGGTGTTCTGGAGGGTGAGGCCGCGTCCCAGCAGGTGCGCCGGCAGCACCGCACGCGCATGCGCGTGCAGCAGCATGAAGTAGCCGGATGCCAGACCGAGCAGCAGCAGCGCCGCCGCGGCGAGCCAGAGCGGCGGTGCCGGCAGGGCGGCGAGCAGGCCGAACAGCAGGACGACGACCGCCGCTCCGGGGACGGCCAGCCGCTTGGGAGAGGAAAAGCGCGGCGCGGCCCAGCCGAAGCCGAGCGCTCCCGCGATGACGGCGAGATTGATGCCGAGGAGCACGTTGCCGCGGCCGACGGCACCCAGCCCGTGCACCTCCTCCAGGTAGGGGCCGGCCCAGAGGCCCGCGACCGTCATCAAGCTGCCATAGGCGACGAACTGGAGGGCGGCGATCCGGCGCAGCCGGGTGTTGCCCAGCACGGCTGCGAGGCCGGACGCGACGCGGTCGGATCCCGCTGCCGATCCGGCCGCCGCCCCTGCGGCGCGGCGCGCGGTCGGCCCGGCGACGGGATCCGGCGGCGGCGCGTCGCGGACCACCGCGAGCACGAGTGCGGCGAGCAGCGCTGTGACGCCGGCCATGACGACGAAGGCGCCGCGCCAGCCGATGCCGTCCGCGGCCAGGGCGAGCGGGGTCGTCGCCAGCAGCGTCCCGGCGCCGCCGACGGCGAACAGCAGCGAACTCAGCGGCGCGAACCGCTCCGGCGGGAACCACCGCCCGATCACCAACAGCGCGCCCATCAGGCCGACCGCGCAGCCCAGGCCCATGAGCGCGCGGCCGAGGGTGAGGACCAGGGCGCTGTCCGCGGCGGCGAAGACGAGGGAACCCGCAACGGCGGCCATCATGGTCGCGGCCATCGTGCGGCGCGGCCCCCAGCGGTCGAGCAGGACGCCGGCCGGAACCTGGGCGGCGGCGAAGGTCAGGAAGAAGGCGCCGGTCATCGTGCCGAGCACGGCCGGCGAGAGCGCCAGTTCCCGCATGAGTTCCGGCGCGATGACCGCGTTGGAGACCCGGAAGAACTGACTGGACAGGTAGGCGGCACAAAGAACCGCAAAGATTCGCCAGGCCATTCTTTTCCGTTCTTTTCGGACGCGGGCCGGGAACCGGACACCTATCCCGTTGTTGATGGCCCGGTTACCATAGCGACGAGGATAGTCCCAATGACCAAGAATCTTCTCCTCGGCAGTGCGCTGGCGATGTTCCTTGCAGGTCCCGCCCTGGCGCAGACGACGCCGCCGGCCACCACCGACACGCCGCCCGCGGCCACCGAGAGGGCCCCCGGCACGGGCGCCGCGGGGACGGGCGCCGCGGGCACGGGCGCCGCGGGCACGGGTGCCACCGGCACCGGCGCTACCGGCACTACCACTACCACTACCGGCACGGCCACCCGTGCTCCCGGCATGACGGACACCGACCGTCCGGCGGCGACGACCCAGGCTCCGCGGGCCACGACGGATATGCGTACCGCGAGCGGCCCTTTCCTGGATCGTCAGGAGGCCAACCACCTGCGCGCCGACGAGATCATCGGCACGACGGTTCGGAATCCGCAGGATGAGAACGTCGGCTCCATCAGCGATCTCGTCCTCGACGAGAACGGCCAGATCATCGGCGCGATCGTCTCGGTCGGCGGTTTCCTGGGCATCGGTGCCAAGTCGGTCGGCGTGGACTGGAACGAACTTCAGGTACGGTCCAGCGACTCGATCGTCGTGAAGTGGACGAAGGAGGAGCTGGAGGCGGCGCCCGAGTTCAGGAAGCGCGACGACGTGCGCAGGGACCAGGAGCGCGCCGCGCGTGATACCCGCACTCCGGCCGGTGGCATGGGCGCCCCGGCGCCCGCGCGCTGAGCGGCAGAGGCAGTCGGCCGACCCGGGTAGGTCGGCCGACGATGGACAGGCAGGGGCCGGTGCCGCAGGGCGGGGCCGGCCCCTCGCCGTTTTGGATCCCCGCTTTCGGCTGGATTTTGGGTCGCCTTTTCTGAAGCCGCCGGCCGGGGCATGGTTTCCCCATTGCCACGGTCGGCGTTGCTTGAAAACATGAATATCGGACGCCCGAAGAATACTGGCGCCAAGGGAGGGCCGGATGGATCCGCAAACAACTGCCCGGAGCCGCTGCGTAGCTCTCGTCGGGCCTTATCTCAGCGGCAAAACGACGCTACTGGAAAGTATCCTGCACGCGACCGGCGCCATCGCGCGCAAGGGGTCGGTGCGCGACGGCACCACGGTCGGCGATGCCGCGCCGGAGGCGCGCACCAAGCAGATGACGGTCGAGATCACCGCGGCCGAGACGACCTATCACGGCGACCGCTGGACCTTTCTCGACTGCCCGGGATCGATCGAATTCCTGCAGGACGCCCAGAATGCGTGCATCGCCGCCGATCTCGCGGTGGTGGTCTGCGACCCGGAGCCGGGCCGGGCGCTCACCGTGGCGCCGCTGCTGCGATTCCTGGACGCGCACGCCATTCCGCACATCCTGCTCATCAACAAGATGGACACCGCCTCGGACAGGGTGCGCGAGATCCTGGCCGCGCTGCAGGGCGTCTCGCAACGCCCGCTCGTCCTGCGCCAGGTGCCGATCCGCGAGGGCGAAACGCTGGTGGGCTATGTCGATCTCGTCAGCGAGCGCGCCTATCGCTACAAGCCCGGCCAGGCGTCGGACCTGATCTCGCTCCCCGCCGACATCGTCGAGCGCGAGAAGGAAGCGCGCCAGGCGATGATCGAGGCGCTCGCCGACCATGACGACGACCTCCTGGAGCAGGTGCTGGAGGACCGCATCCCGGCGCCGCAGGAGATCTACGGCTATGTCGCCAAGGAACTGCGCGACGACCTGATCGTGCCGGTGCTCCTCGGATCGGCCCTCAACGACGGCGGCGTGCGCCGGCTGCTCAAGGCGCTCAGGCACGACACGCCGGGGCTCGGCGCGACGCTCGCCCGGCGGGGGCTCGAAGCCGGCAGCGACCCCGTAGTTCAGGTGTTCAAGACCGCCTACGTGCCGCACACGGGCAAGATCGCGCTGTCGCGGGTGCTGCAGGGAGCGGTCAAGGAGGGCATGACCCTGGGTGGCGAGCGGCTGGGCAGCCTGTCGCGGCCCTTCGGCGCGCAGCTTTCCAAGATCCCGGCGGCGGAAGCCGGCGACGTGGTCGGGATCGGCCGCGTCGACGCGTTCCGAACGGGCGACCTGGTGGCGGGGAGCGGAACGGCGCGGGCGGCGGACTGGCCGGCGCCGCTGCCGCCCATCTTCGCGCTCGCGGTGCAGCCGGAGAACCGCCAGGACGAGGTCAAGCTGACCAGCGCCATCGCCCGGCTGATCGAGGAGGACGCCTCCTATTCGATCGAGCACGACACGGAGCTGCACCAGCTCCTGCTCTGGGGCCAGGGCGAGCAGCACCTTCAGGTGGCGCTCTCCCGGCTGTCGACGAAGTGGAACGTCAACGTCCGCGGCGTCAGGCCGCTCACGCCCTATCGCGAGACCATCCGCAGGGGCGTCTCGCAGCATGCCCGGCACAAGCGCCAGACCGGCGGACACGGCCAGTTCGCCGACATCCAGGTCGAGATCGCGCCGCTGCCGCGCGGCGAGGGCTTCGCCTACGGGGACCGGGTGGTCGGCGGCGCGGTGCCGAAACAGTACATCCCGGCCGTGGAGTCGGGCGTCCGGGACTATATGGCACGCGGGCCGCTGGGCTTTCCGGTGGTCGACTTCGCGGTGACGCTGGTCGACGGGAAGTTCCACGCCGTCGACAGTTCGGAGATGGCGTTCAAGACGGCCGGCCGGCTCGCCATGGTGGAAGGCATGCCGAAATGCCAGCCGGTCCTGCTGGAGCCGATCCTGAAGGTGACCGTGCACGTCCCGAACGACTATACTTCGAACGTGCAGCGCCTACTGTCGGGCCGGCGCGGTCAGCTCCTGGGCTACGATGCCCGGCAGGGCTGGCCGGGCTGGGACTCCGTGGCGGCGTTCCTTCCCCAGTCGGAGATGCACGACCTGATCGTCGAACTGCGCTCGCTCACCATGGGCGTCGGGTCCTTCGACTGGAGTTTCGATCATCTGCAGGAATTGACCGGGCGCCTTGCCGACGATGTCGTCAAGGCCCGGATGGAGGCGGCCCAGTGAACCAGGACAAGATAGGCAGAGCGGCGAAGTTCCTCGCGGAGTCCACATCGGCGCGCAGGCGCCGCAACCTCCCCGACGAACTCAAGCCGGCCAGCGAGGCGGAGGCCGTGGCGATCTGCGAGGCGGTCTGGGATCTCGTGGGCGGCGATCCCGCCGGCTGGAAGATCGGCGCCGCCGATCCGAAGGCGCGCGCAGCCATGGGCCTGAAGGCGCCGTTCCTCGGCCGGATCGAGGCGGCCGGGGTGCGCCGGGGCGACCAGACGTTCCGGTTCGGCGACATGATGCGACCGATCGTGGAATCCGAGTACGGCTATCGCTTCGGCCGGGACATCCCGCCGCGCGACGGGGGATACAGCCGCGCCGAGGTCGAGGACGCGGTCGAGGCGCTGCTGATCGGCATCGAGGTGCCGGAGAGCCGCCTCGGCGAGGATCACGGTCTCGCCGGTCTGGGCTCGGCCTGCGACAACGGCGCGTCGAGCCTCTATGTCGAGGGCAAGGCGTTCACCGACTGGCGCGGCATCGACCTGCTCGGCCACGACGTCGTGCTCCAGATCAACGGCGAGGAGCGGGGCCGCGGCACCGGCGCCGCGGTGATGGGGCACCCGATGGATGCGCTCGTCTGGTTCGTCAACTACATGTCGGCGCGCGGGCGGACCCTGAGGAAGGGCCAGTTCGTGACGACCGGGTCCTGCACCGGGGTCGTGCCTGTCAAGGCCGGCGAACAGTGCGTCGCCGATTTCGGGCCGCTCGGGAAGGTTTCGGTGTCGTTTCCGGCCTAGGGCCGGCTCACTTCCGGCCGGGATCGCCGGATGCGCCGGCCAGGGCCGCCGGGACGGACGGTAGCCCTGCGACGGGTTCCGACGACGGTGCGGCCGGGTCCGGCGAGGCGGCGACGATCGCCGCGAAGCGCAGCAGCAGGTCGACGAGGCCGCCGTCCGTGACCAGGAGGGCGGCCTCCGCCGGCGGCAGCCAGCGGCGCTCGCGCCGGCCGCGCTCCGGCCAGGCGTCCAGTTCCCGTTCCACGCGCATCAGGAAGACGTCGACCCGGCAGCGCTGGCTGCGGCCGGTTCGGACGGTCTTCTCGTAGGTGTAGGCGCCGAAGGGTTCGGCGTCGATCGGACCGGTCAGGCCCGCCTCCTCGAACGCCTCGCGCGCCGCGAGTTCGTGCGGGCGCGCGCTCTTCTCCGGCCAGCCCTTCGGAATGATCCAGCGCCGGGTCTGCAGCGACGTCACCAGAAGAACGCGCGCCCCCGCCTCGTCCCAGCGATAGGGCAGAGCGGCATACTGGCGGCGGATCTTCTGCTTCTTCATCGTCCTGCAGATATTGGGTCCCGATCGTCCCGTACGATTGGTTTCCGGCGCACGGGCCCGCCGGCGGGCCGCGCATCACTCGTCATAAATCCGTAACAGTCAATCCGGATGACCGGCCCGGTGTGTATAGTGGCCGTCAGCGCCGATGTTCGGGATCCCGACGCGCCAGCGGAACCGGACGCGCCACCGGACGCGCCACCGGGCGCGTAACCGGGCCACCGTCGCGGCGCGCGACCACGTGCCGGATGTGCCAGTGCTTGGGCCGCCCGCGCGGCGTGACCGAATCCTCCTCCACCTCTTCCAGCATTTCGATCTTCCAGCCGTCCAGCAGGGCGGCCATCTCCGCGGCGGTGTGGCAGGTCAGGGCCGGGTCGGCTGCGAAGTCGTCGCGTTCGCCGTAGAACTGGCCGGTGAAACGGCCTCCGGGTAGCAGCGAATCGGCGATCCGGCGCCAGAGGGCGGGAAAGGCGGCCGGTGGGCAGAGCGGCAGGGAGAAGCTGGCGTTGACCAGATGGGCGCGCGGCCACAGCGCCGTTTCGAACCGGGCCGTGCGCGCCACCAGCGCTCCTCCGGCGGGCAGGTCCGGGCGTGCGACCAGCATGGCCGCCGCCTCCGGCGCGGCGTCGAGGGCGAGCACGCGCCAGCCCCGCCGCAGCAGTTCCACGGCATCGCGCCCTCCGCCGGCACCGAGGTCGACCGCGATGCGCGGCTCGACGGCCGGTCCGCCCTCCCGGTCGAACCGATCCAGCGCCGCCAGCAGCGTGTGCCGCGGCGGCCGGGCGCGCGTCCCGGCATAGTAGCCGGCCCAGTCGCGCCGGCGCCGCCCGTCCTTTCCCGTCCCGGTCATGATCGCCCTGCTGAAGTTTCAGTGACATCGCTGCGATAGGGTTTGGCGCCAGTCGAGAATGATCCATATCTTGCGCGAAACCGCCGGCGCCAGAGCCGGTTCGACGATGGAGAAATGAACATGGCACTGCAACTGGGCGATCCGGCGCCGAACTTTTCCGCTGAAACCACCCACGGAAAAATCGATTTCCATGAATTCATCGGAAACGGCTGGGCTGTTCTCTTTTCGCATCCCGCCAACTTCACTCCGGTCTGCACGACCGAACTCGCCGAGGTAGCGCGGCTGAAGCCCGAGTTCGACCGGCGCAACGTGAAGGTCATCGGCCTGTCGGTCGACGAACTGCCCTCGCACGCGAAATGGGAGAAGGACATCGAGGAGACCCAGGGCCAGGCGGTGAACTTCCCGATCATCGCCGATTCGGACCGCACGGTCTCCGGCCTCTACGGGATGATCCACCCGAACGCCGACGCGAAGGTCACCGTCCGCTCGGTGTTCGTCGTCGGCCCGGACAAGAAGGTGAAGCTGATCATCACCTATCCGCCCTCGACGGGCCGCAACTTCGACGAGATCCTGCGTGTCATCGACTCGCTGCAGCTGACCGCCGACTTCAAGGTGGCGACGCCCGTGAACTGGCGGCACGGCCAGGACGTGATCATCGTACCCGCCGTCGGCAACGACGAGGCGAAGCAGCTCTTCCCGGGCGGCTGGAAGGAACTCAAGCCCTATCTGCGCCTGGTGCCCGAGCCCAAGCGCTGACGGGAGCCGGACAGGAGGGGGCGGGTCACATCAGGCCCGTCCCGGCCTCCGCGTCGGTGAGCGAGGCGAAGCGGCGCGAATCGAACAGCTGATAGTGCCACCATTCGTTCCGGTAGAAGTCCCAGCCGGCCGCCGTCATGACGCCCAGCAGGACGAGGCGGTTGCGCTGCGCCTCGGCCGGCAGGGCGACGACGCCGTGATGGGACTCCGGCCGCAGCTCGTCGAAGCCGGTCCCCATGTCGAGCGGCGCGCCGTCGGGGCGGAGCAGCGTCAGGTCGACCGCGGCACCGCGCGTGTGCGGTCCGCCCTTGCGCGGATCGGCCACATAGGCGGGGTCGGGCGTGTGGTTCCAGAGCGCCCACTGCGCCTCCACCGGGCGGAAGCCGTCATAGACGCGCAGCCGCAGGCCGATACCGGCCGCGATCGCGACGGCGCGACGCAGCCCCTCCGCCGCCTCCGGCAGCAGGAAGCAGGCGGCACGCCGGTAGATCGGCTTGCCGGTGAAGTTCTGCGGGGTGGCGTAAGCGAGGTCCAGTTCGACCCCAAACGCCGCGGGCGTGATCTCGACGAGCATGCGTCTGCTATGCCGACCGGACGGCGCGGCGTCAACGATCGTCTCGGGCCGGTGCGTCAGTGCCGCGGCCGGCCGACCAGATGGACCGCGATCAGGCCGGCGAAGAAGCCGCCGATATGCGCCTGCCAGGCGATGCCCGGGCCGGGCAGGATCTCCATGCCGGCGAGGCCGATCAGCAGGTTCAGGCCCATGATGACGCCGATGAAGACGAGCGCGTTGCTCCGCCCGTCGCCGACGCCACTGCGGAACAGGAAGGGGACGGCGGCGCCGAGCAGGCCGTACACGCCGCCCGACGCGCCGATGACCGCGACCGGCGCCGGGCCGGTCGCGAGGCCCTGGACCAGGGCCGCCACGATGCAGGCGGCGAAGAACAGCACCAGCAGGCGGCCCGTGCCCAGCACCCACTCCACGACGCTGCCGAAGGCGAGCAGCAGGCCGGCATTGAGGAACAGGTGCATCGCGTCGCCGTGCAGGAAGGCGTAGCTGACCAGGGTGAGGAATTCACCCGCCACGAGACCGCCGCCACCGAACTGGGCGAGGAAGGCGCCGGGCACGAAGGCGAAGCGCTCGATCAGCGCATCCTGTAGACTGTGGGGCAGAAGCACGCGCAGGACGTGCGCCAGGACGATCGCAGCGCAGAGCAGCACCGTTCCGGGCGGCGCGTTGAATACCGGCTGGCGTTCGGTGTGCCGCGGTCGGACGATCGGCGGTGGCTGGTCCATCCGGCAAAGGTGGTGACGCGGACACCGCGCGGTCAACTGCGACGAGGCGTTGCGGGCGGGAATGGAGCAGCGAGGACCATGGCGGAGACGATTCAGGAAGAGCATGCGCGGCTGCAGCTGCCGCGCCGGGCGTATACGCTGGTGCTGGCCGGCGGCCGCGGCAGCCGGCTGTTCGAACTGACCGACAACCGGGCGAAGCCGGCGGTCTATTTCGGCGGCAAGTTTCGGATCGTCGACTTCGTCCTGTCGAACTGCATCAATTCCGGCCTGCGCCGGATGGGCGTGCTGACGCAGTACAAGTCGCACAGCCTGCTGCGCCACCTGCAGCGCGGCTGGTCGTTCCTGCGCGTCGAGGCGAACGAGTTCATGGACCTGCTGCCGGCGCAGCAGCGGCTGGACGAGGTGTCATGGTACAGCGGCACGGCCGATGCGGTCTACCAGAACCTCGACATCATCCGCGCGCACGGGCCGGAGTTCGTGGTCGTGCTGGCGGGCGACCACATCTACAAGATGGACTATTCGCGCATGCTCGCCTTCCACGTGGAGTCGAAGGCAGCGTGCACTGTCGGCTGCATCGAGGTGCCGATCGAGGAGGCGCAGGGCTTCGGCGTGATGGACGTCGACGCGAGCCTGCGCATCACCGATTTCGTCGAGAAGTCGGCGACGCCGCCGTCGATGCCCGGCCGGCCCGACAGGGCCCTCGCCAGCATGGGCATCTACATCTTCAACGCGGCCTATCTCTACGACATGCTGGCGCGCGACGCGGTGCAGCCGGGCTCCAGCCACGATTTCGGCAAGGACCTGATTCCGCAGGTGGTGGCCCAGGGCGAGGCGATCGCCCATCCCTTCAATTTGAGCTGCGTCGAGGACGGCAAGGGCGAGTCCTACTGGCGCGACGTGGGCACGCTGGACGCCTACTGGGCGGCGAACATCGACCTGTGCGCCGTGACGCCGCACCTCGACATGTACGCGGCCGACTGGCCGATCATCACCCACCAGGAACAGCTGCCGCCGGCGAAGTTCGTCTTCGACGACGACGAGCGGCGCGGCACGGCCCTCGATTCGCTGGTCTCGGGCGGTTGCATCATCTCCGGCTCGACGGTGCGGCGCTCGCTGCTCTTCTCGCGCTGCCGCGTGGATTCCTGGGCGACGCTGGAGGGGGCGGTGATCCTGCCGGAGGTCCGGGTCAACCGCTATGCCCGGCTGAGCAACGTCATCGTGGACCGCGGCTGCAACATCCCGCGCGGCCTCGTCGTCGGCGAGGACCCGGAAGAGGATGCGCGCCGCTTCCGGCGCACGGACAGGGGGGTCACGCTGATCACGCGCGCGATGCTCGACCGGCTCGGCTGACGCGATGCGGGTCCTGCATGCGGCGGCGGAACTCTACCCGCTGGTGAAGACGGGCGGGCTCGGCGACGTGACGGCGGCGCTGCCGGCGGCCCTCGCGGCACAGGGCGTCGATGCGCGCCTGCTGCTGCCGGGCTTTCCGGGCTTCATGCGCGGCCTAGCCGGGGTGCGACCGCTCGCGCCGCTGCCGGCGCCGCATTGGGCAGGCCCCGCCACGCTGTGCGAGGCCCGCGTGCCGGAGAGCGGCCTCCTCGCCTATCTCGTCGACGCGCCCGCCCTCTACGACCGGCCGGGGCACGTCTATCTCGGTCCCGACGGGCGCGACTGGCCGGACAGTCACCGGCGCTTCGCGCTGCTCGGGATGGCGGCGGCGGCGCTGGCGGAGGGTTTCGATCCGGCATGGGCGCCGGACGTGGTGCATGCGCACGACTGGCATGCGGCGCTGGCGCCGGTCTATCTGCGGGTGGCGGGCGGCGGCGCGGCATCGGTCCTGACGATCCACAACCTCGCCTTCCAGGGCCTGTTTCCGGCGTCGGCTTTCGCCGACCTGGATCTGCCGGCGATGCTCTTCGGGCTGGACGGGCTGGAGTTCTGGGGGCGCGTGTCGTTCCTGAAGGGCGGCCTGCTGGCCGCAGACCGGCTGACCACCGTCAGCCCGACCTATGCCGCGGAAATCCTGACGCCGGAACACGGCATGGGGCTGGACGGCGTGCTGCGCGGCCGCGCCGCCGATCTGGCCGGCATCCTGAACGGGGTCGACTACGCCGTCTGGGACCCGGCGCGCGACCCTCTGCTCGCGGCGCCCTACGACGCGGCTGACCCGGCCGGCAAGGCCGCCTGCCGGACCGCGCTCGAACGGGCGTGCGGCTGGGCGCCGGACCCGGGCGCGCTGGTCCTGGGCGCCGTCACCCGGCTGACGGAGCAGAAGGGCTTCGATCTCGTGCTGGCGGCGGCGGAATCCCTGGCGGCGCTGGGCTGCCGGCTGGTGCTGCTGGGCTCCGGCGAGGCCGATCTGGAGGCGGGATTCCGCCGCCTCGCCGACGCCGCGCCGGACCGGGTCTGGGTGCATATCGGCTATGACGAGGCCCTGGCGCACCGCATCTATGGCGGCGCCGACGCCATGCTGGTGCCGTCGCGTTTCGAGCCGTGCGGGCTGACCCAGCTCTACGCCATGCGCTACGGCACGCTGCCGGTGGTGCGGCGCACGGGCGGGCTCGCGGATACGGTCGACGATCTGGGCGGACGGGATCGCGTGCCGGCGGGCGGCACCGGCTTCGCCTTTGCGGCGGTCGAGGTCGACGCCCTGCTCGGTGCGGTCGCGCGGGCGGTGGCCGCACGCGCCGACGCGCCGCGCTGGGCTGCCGCACGGCGGCGGGCGATGACGGCCGATTTCGGCTGGCCGCGCGCGGCGGCGCACTATGCCGACCTCTACCGGTCCCTGCGGCCGTCGTGATGCTGTCGTCCTAATGCTGCCGTCGTAATCCGGCCATCGCCGCGCGCGCCGGGCGGCGGCGCGCGGTCTATGATCGCGCCACGGATCCTGCTCCCGCATGGTCCGGGCTCGCATGGTCCGGGACGGGCCGTGGAGTCGATGGCGGCCGTACGCGATCGTTGGCTGGAGAGACGTCGGTGAGAGCGAGGTTCGGCACGCCCGGGGCGCCCTGCGCCGCCGCGCGATCGTCCGCGGTGCGCGGTCGCACCCGGCCGGCGGCGGCCTGATGGCCCGTACCCCCGGTCGCCCCTCGGGTCCCGACGGTACGACGCGGCCCATCGTCCTGCTCAGCATGGCGGCTTTCTGCGTAGCGGCCACGATGCGGGTGGCCGACCCGATGATCCCGCGCGTCGCGGCGGAGTTCGCGACGACGGCCGGCCAGGCCGGCACCATCGTGACCACCTTCACGCTGGCCTACGGCCTGTGCCAGCTGATCTACGGTCCGCTCGGCGACCGCTACGGCAAGTTCCGGCTCATCACCCTGGCGATGACGCTGTCCGGGGTGGTGGTGGCGGCCGGCGCCGTGGCGGGGTCGATGGCCGAACTGGCCGTGCTACGGCTGGCAGCCGGGGCGATCACGGCCGCCGTCATCCCGCTCGCCATGGCGCATGTCGGCGACATGGTGCCGTACGACCGGCGCCAGGCGGTGCTGGCGCGCTTCCTGTCCGGGCAGATCCTGGGGGTCGTCTTCGGCCAGGCGGCGGGCGGCGCGCTGATCGAACTGGCGGGATGGCGCGCCGTCTTTCTGACGCTGGGGGCAGTCTACGGCCTCGTCGCCCTGCTGCTCTGGCGCGAACTCGCCTCCGGGCGCGTGCGGCACGCGGTCGACCGGCGCAAGGGCGGCGTCGGCCGGGCGATGCGGCAGTATACCGGCATGCTGGCGGCGCGGTGGCCGCGCATCGTGCTGGCCGCCGTGTTCGTGGAGGGCTTCCTGTTCTTCGGCGCGCTCGCCTTCGTCGGCGCCTTCCTGCATGCGCGCTTCGCCCTCGATTTCGCCACGATCGGGCTGGTGCTGGGGTGTTTCGGCCTGGGGGGCCTGTGCTATGCGCTCTCGGTCCGGCCGGTTGTCGCGGCGCTCGGCGAATCCGGCATGGTGATGGCAGGCGGCGCGCTGCTCGCCGTCGGCTTCGCCGCCCTCGTCTGGATGCCGCACTGGGCGGGCGCGGCCGCGGCGATGGCGGTGATCGGCTTCGGCTTCTACATGCTGCACAACACGCTGCAGACCAACGCCACGCAGATGGCGCCGGAGGCCCGGGGCGCCGGCGTCTCGCTGTTCGCGCTGGTCTTCTTCCTGGGGCAGGGCGTGGGGGTCGAGGTCGCCGGGTCCGTCGCCGACCGGTTCGGCTTCGAGCTGGTCTTTCTGGTGGTGGCGGCGGGCCTCCCGCTTCTCGGCCTCGCCTTCGCGCGCCTGCGCCGCCGCCCCTGACGGGGATCCGCGACCGGCGATATGTGGCGGGCGGCGTCAGTCGTCCTCCCCGGTCGGCGGCACGTCGAGCGGCCGAAAGGCCACGGCGAAGCCGTCCCGGGTATGGCGGACGACGGTGCCGGTCGCGAGCGCGTCCGGGGCGACGGTGACCAGCATGAAGGAACCGATCGGCGGCCGGATCGGGGCGCGGAACCGCGCGCCGCTGGTCGAGAGATCGTCGAGCGCCACCGCGATCCAGGGCGACACGCCGGCGCACGCGGCGGACGTGCGGACCGGAAAGCGCTCGTGCGTACGGCGTTCGCCCGTGCCGTGGCCGGGCAGGCGGTATCCCTGTTCGTGGCGGCGCATCATGCTCGCATCCTCCATCGATGCCGCCATAGTGCCCCGCAACCGTTACCAAGCCGTCACGAGTGAGGGTTAGCAGGAGTTTCCGGTTGATCGATCGGCGCCGGTCTGTCATCGCCCGTCCCGCACCGACGCACGGAAAGCCCCGCCGGGAGTGAGCATGGAAGCGCGCGAATACGATCTCCTCGTCATCGGCTCCGGCCCCGCCGGGCAGCGCGCCGCCATTCAGGCGGCGAAGCTGGACAAGCGGGTCGCGGTGGTCGAGCGCCGCGCCGTGGTCGGCGGTGCGTGCATCAACACCGGCACGATACCGAGCAAGACGCTGCGTCAGGCGGCGATCGACCTGTCCGGCTATCACATGCGCAGCGTCTACGGCGCCTCCTACTCGGCCAAGCAGAAGATCACCATGCAGGATCTGCTGTTCCGCGCCGACCATGTCATCCGCAACGAGATCGAGGTGACCCGCCATCAGCTGCTGCGCAACGGCGTCGAGCTCTTCCAGGCGGACGCGTCGTTCGTCGACCCGCACACCGTGCGGCTGAAGAGCTTCGACCTGCACCAGGGCTACCGCGACGTCTCCGCGGAGAAGATCGTCATCGCGGTCGGTACCGCCACCGCGCGCGACCCGCACATCCCGTTCGACGCCCAGCGCATCTTCACCAGCGACGACGTGCTGGAGCTGAAGGACCTGCCGCGTACCCTGGCCGTGGTCGGCGCCGGGGTCATCGGCATCGAATATGCGACGATCTTTGCCGCCCTCGGCGTGCGGGTGACGCTGATCGACAAGCGCAAGCGGCTGCTGCCGTTCCTCGACGCCGAGATCGCCGATTCGCTCGCCTACCAGATGCGCGACAACCGCATGACCCTGCGCCTGGGCGAGGAGGTCGGCGGCATCGAGCCCTTCCACGACGAGCGCGGCGACCATGTCCGCATCCTCCTGGCGAGCGGGAAGCAGATCATCACCCACAAGGCGCTCTACAGCATCGGACGGGTCGGCGCGGTCGAGAGCCTGAACCTGACGGCGGCGGCGGTCGAGTCGGACGAGCGCGGCCGGATCCCGGTCGACGGGCACTACCGCACGACGGCCGGCCACATCTATGCCGTCGGCGACGTAATCGGCTTTCCCAGCCTCGCGTCGACATCGATGGAGCAGGGCCGGCTCGCCGCCTGCCACGCCTTCGGCGTGCCGGCGCAGTCGATGGCGGCGCACTTCCCCTACGGCATCTACACGATCCCGGAGATATCGACCGTCGGGCGCAACGAGGAGGAACTGACCGCGGCCGGCGTGCCCTACGAGGTGGGCAAGTCCTCCTATCGGGAGATCGCGCGCGGCCAGATCATCGGCGACGCGACCGGGCTTCTGAAGCTGCTGTTCCACCGCGAGAGCCGCAAGCTGCTGGGCGTCATGATCATCGGCGCCGGCGCGTCGGAACTCGTCCATATCGGCCAGGCCGTCCTCGCGCTCGGCGGGACGATCGACTATTTCGTCGACACGGTCTTCAACTACCCGACCCTGGCCGAGTGCTACAAGACCGCGGCCTTCGACGGCATCAACCGGATGGGCTGAACCGCGGCCGCCGCGACGCACTTGCGCCGCAGCGCCCGCCGCGCGAAAAACCGGCCTTCCGCGAGCGAAACCGACGGGATCAGATCATGTACATCAATGGCGCGTGGGAACCGGCCGAGAGCGCCGCCACTTTCGCGGTGACCAACCCGGCGACGGGCGAGACCCTGGCGGAGGTGCCGGACGGCGGCCGGGCGGAGACGGTGCGCGCCATCGACGCGGCGCACGCTGCCTTCCGCGGCTGGGCCGGCCTGACCGCCTATCAGCGCTCCGAGTTCCTCTACCGCGCCTGGACGCTGATGCTCGAGCGCAAGGAGCATCTGGCGCAGACGATGACGCGCGAGCAGGGCAAGCCCATCCGCGCGGCCCGCAACGAGGTGCAGTACGGCGCCGACTTCCTGCTCTGGTACGCCGAGGAGGCGAAGCGGGTCTACGGCGAGACGATCCCGGCACCGCGCGGCGACCAGCGCTTCATCGTCCTGCGCCAGCCCGTGGGCGTGGTCGGTGCGGTCACGCCGTGGAACTACCCGGTCTCGATGCTGACCCGGAAGATCGCGCCGGCCCTGGCCGCCGGCTGCACCATCGTGCTGAAGCCGGCGGAAGCGACGCCGATGTGCGCCATCGAGATGTTCAAGGTCCTGCACGACGCCGGCATCCCGAAGGGCGTGGTCAATCTCGTCACCGCCAACGACCCGGCGCCGATCGGCGAGGAGTTCCTCTCCAACCGCAAGATCCGCAAGCTGACCTTCACCGGCTCGACCGAGGTCGGCAAGATGTTCGCCCGCGGTGCGGCCGACCAGATGAAGCGCGTCTCGCTCGAACTCGGCGGCCACGCGCCGTTCCTGGTGTTCGACGACGCCGACCCGGTGCATGCGGCCAAGGGTGCGGCGATGGTCAAGATGCTGAACACCGGGCAGGCCTGCATCAGCCCGAACCGGATGTTCGTGCAGCGCACGGTGGTGGAGCCCTTCCTGGAGGAACTCGTTTCGCGGGTGACGCGCATGCGTGCCGGCAATGGCCTGGAGGACGGCGTCGCGGTCGGCCCGCTGGTCGACGACGGCGCCATCGAGAAGGTCGACCGGCAGGTCAAGGACGCGGTCGCCAAGGGTGCGAAGCTGCTGTGCGGCGGCCACCGTCTGATGGACAACGGCCTCGACCGCGGCACCTTCTATGCGCCGACCGTGCTGGCCGACGTACGGCCCGACATGCTGATCTACCGCGAGGAAACGTTCGGCCCGGTCGCCCCGGTCATCGCCTTCGACAAGGAGGAGGAAGCGGTGGAGATGGCGAACGACACCCATTATGGCCTCGCCTCCTACGTCTATACGCAGAACATGGCGCGCGGCATGCGGGTGTTCGAGGCGCTGGACTTCGGCATCGTCGGGATCAACGACATCAACCCGACCGCCGCCGCCGCCCCCTTCGGCGGCTCCAAACAGAGCGGCCTCGGCCGCGAAGGCGGCCACGAGGGCATCGGCGAGTATCTGGAAACCAAGCTGGGCGGCTTCTCGATCTGAGGCCGCTTCACCGGTCAGACGCGCGACGGCCCCGGGGCGGTGACCCCCGGGGCCGATCCCGCTAGGGCCGTGCGGCGTCAGGCCGCGCGGACCCGCCCGATGAACTGCTCGACCTCGTGGCGCAGCTTCTCGCATTCGCCGGCGAGGCTGCCGGCCGCATCGAGCACCTCGCCCGCCGCCGAGCCGGTGCGCTCCGTGGCGCCGGTGACCCCGGTGATGTGCGATGAGACCTCCTGGGTGCCCATCGCCGCCTGCTGCACGTTGCGGGCGATCTCCTGGGTAGCCGCACCCTGTTCCTCGACCGCCGCCGCGATTCCGGAGGCGATCTCGTCGACATTGGCGATGGTCCGGCCGATCGCGGCGATCGCATCGACCGCCTTGGCGGTCGAACCCTGGATCGCGGTGATCTGGGCCGCGATCTGCTCGGTCGCCCTCGCCGTCTGGTTGGCAAGCCCCTTCACCTCGCTCGCGACGACCGCGAAGCCCTTACCCGCTTCGCCCGCCCGGGCGGCTTCGATGGTTGCGTTGAGGGCGAGCAGGTTGGTCTGGCCGGCGATGTTGTTGATGAAATCGACGATCTCGCCGATCTTCTGCGCGGCATCGGCCAGGCTGCGGATGATGGCATCGGTGCGCTGCGCCTCCTCGACGGCCTGCCGGACGATCCGTGCCGACTGGGAGACCTGCGAGCCGATCTCCTCGATCGACGTCGACAGTTCCTCGGCGGCCGACGCGACGGTCTGGACGTTGCCCGACGCGTTCGCCGACGCGGCGGCGACGGCGTTGGCCTGGCCGTTCGTCTGGGTCGCGAGGGCGGCCATGCCTTCGGCCGTGCCCTGCATGCCGCGGGCCGCGGTGAGGACGGTCTCGACCACCCCCTGGACGCTCTCCTCGAAGGCGCCGGCCAGGCGGTGCAGTTCCGCGCGGCGGGCGGCCGAAGCCTCGCGCCGTTCCTCCTCGACCCTGGCGCGGGTGGCCGCGACCTCGGCCGAGGTGTCGCGGAAGACCACCAGGGCCTGCGCCATGTCGGTGATCTCGTCGCCGCCGCCGCTCGGGATTTCGGCCTTGAGGTCGCCGGCCGCGACCGCCCGCATGCTCCCGGCCAGGGCGTTGAGACGCCGGGTCAGGTTGCGCCGGACATAGAGCCAGCCGATCAGGAAGGCCGCGAGGACGGAACCGGCAGCCATGGCGAGCAGCCAGCTCTTGCCGG
Source organism: Alphaproteobacteria bacterium (assembly GCA_046296375.1). GTDB lineage: Bacteria > Pseudomonadota > Alphaproteobacteria > JAJUGE01 > JAJUGE01 > Constrictibacter. The sequence continues at coordinate 23,557 of JBKBLL010000015.1, forward strand.
CGACGACCGCGCCAGCGGCACTGCCGGCGCTCTCGTCGGCGAGCGCCCGGGCGACACCGACGAGGGCCCGGACCTCCGCGTCCAGCGCCGCGGCCGGCTCGCGCGTCGCCTCTACGATGGCGGCGGCCTCGGCCGCGAGCCGCACCTCCTGGCCGCGCAGCGTGAACAGGCCGCCATCGCCGCCGAAGGCCACCAGCTGCTCGCCGATCTTGCGGGCGTCGGGCATGCCTTCCGCGTCCTCGATCATCACCATGCGGTTGATGAAGGTCCGCTGCTCCGCGTCGAACGCGGCCGCCAGCCGAATCAGTTCGTCCGAACCGGCGGCGCGCGCCTCGACGACGTAACCCAGCAGCGTGTCCGCGGCGGCGCGCAGCTCGTAGCTTGTCTGATAGATCGGCAGCTGCCGGTCGACGACGTTCCCAACCGCGGCCTGGATGGCGCTGCCGGCATCGTCGGCGCTGGAGCCGCCGGTGACGGCGCCGCCCAGATCCATGGTGATGTTGTAGAAGGCGTCGTCGGAAACCTGGGTGATGGCGCTGCGGAAGCGTTGGTGAACCTGCATCGCCGACGCGGAGACCTGCCGCCAGGCCTCGTTGAGCTGGATCTGGCGCGCCTGCAGGCGGTCCAGTTCGCCGATCTGGCCCGCCAGCGTGTCGAGATGGCCGGTGATCCGCGTGATGGCTTCGGGGTGGACGCCGGTCTGGGCGAGTTCGGCGAGTTCGGAGCGCGCGGCGCCGACACCGGCCTCCACGGCACCGACCGCGGCCTGGCGCTGGTCCTGGGTGGTGGAGGCGAGCACGCCCGGCGCGGCGCCGATGATGCCGGTCGCCCGTTCCGACAGCTGCAGCGACGACGCAGTCGCAGGAAGGCTGCGCTGGGTGACGCTCTCGATCGTCGTCTCGATACGCTCGAACGACCACCAGGCGACGCCGGACGCGACCACGGTCGTGGCCGCCACGCCGGCGAAGGCCAGCATCAGCCGGGCGTTGATGCCGAAGCGGCGTACCCCCTTGCGGGCGATGTCCGTCTTCGCGGCGGCCGGTGTTCCCATCGTGCCCGCCTCACTACCGGCCGCGTCGGCCCGCCGACGCCGCAGGCCCGTTCCGATCAGTTTCAGCATTCCCTCCGCCTCGCGCTCGCATGACACCGCCCGGCCGCTTTCACAGGACAACCTGCACGGCTCGCACGACAACTGTGGAGACACTAGGCGGAAGGAGTAAAACCAGTGTTAAGCCGAACAACCGGATACGGCCGTTCCGGCCGGACGGATCAAACGGACATGCGCTGCCGGAAGGGATGGGCCGGGTAGACGCCGAGGATGCGCACCTCGCGGGAGAAGAAGTCGAGTTCCTCCAGCGCCAGGCGGACGTTCGGATGGTCCGGGTGGCCCTCGACATCGGCGTAGAACTGGGTCGCGGCGAACTCGCCGCCGACCATGTAGCTCTCCAGCTTCGTCATGTTGACGCCGTTGGTGGCGAACCCGCCCATCGCCTTGTAGAGGGCCGCCGGCACGTTGCGCACGCGGAAGACGAAGGTGGTGACGAGCCGCCCGCTTTTCGGGTCCGGCACCTTCGGATCGCGCGACAGGACGATCATGCGCGTGGTGTTGTGCTTCTCGTCCTCGATGTCGGCGCGCAGCGTCTCCAGCCCGTAGATCTCGCCGGCGAGCGAGGAGGCGATCGCCGCCTCGGCCGGATCGCCCAGCCGCGCGACGTAGGCGGCGGCTCCCGCCGTGTCGGGATAGGTGACCGGCTGGAGGCCCAGTCCGCGCAGGCTGCGGCGGCACTGCGACAGCGCCTGGACATGGCTGTGGACCCGCCGCACCGAGGCGAGGCTGGCCCCGCGCGGCGCCAGCAGCTGATGCTGCACGCGCTGGAAATGCTCCCCGATGATGTGCAGCCCGGTCTCGGGCAGGAGCTGGTGGATGTCCGCGACCCGGCCGGCGACCGAGTTCTCGATCGGGATCATGGCGAGTTCGGCCCGTCCTTCCTCGACCGCGGCGAAGGCCTCCTCGAACGAGGGGCAGGGCAGGGTGGTGCGGTCCGGGTAGGCCGCCCGACAGGCGAGGTCGGAATAGGCGCCGGGCTCCCCCTGGAAGGCGATCGTGCGCGCGGGCTCGGCGTCTGGGGTCATCTCGGCGCCTCGGTGATGGCGGGTGCGCTTATTGGCGCGATCGGCGCCGGCGGGTCAAGGGCGTGCGCGCGGCCGCAGCAGGGCGCCCCCACGCTCCAGGTCGGCCGGGGTATCGACCCCGAGCGGGACCGTATCGACCAGTGCCACGTCGATGCGCATGCCGGCCTCCAGGGCACGCAGCTGCTCCAGCCGCTCGCGCCGCTCCAGCACGCCGGGCGGCAGGCCGACGAACCGTGCGAGGGCGGCGCGGCGGAAGGCGTAGAGGCCGACATGGTGGTAGAGCGGTCCGTCGCCCGCCGGCGCGGTCGCGCGGGTGAAATAGAGGGCGCGGCCGGTGGGCGGCGCGCCCCCCGCCGGCACGAACACCGCCTTGACGACATTCGGGTCGTGGCGCTCCGCCGGGTCGACGATCTCGACGGCCAGGGTCGCGATGTCGACGGCGTCATCCCCGAGCGGCGCCAGCGCCGCACGCAGGAGGACCGGGTCGATGGTCGGCAGGTCGCCCTGCAGGTTGACGACCATGTCGTGCCGGCCGGCAGGGTCGAAAGCCGCCAGCGCGGCGTGGACGCGGTCCGATCCCGACGGCAGGTCGGGGTCGGTCAGCACGGCGACGCCGCCCGCGTCGCCGACGGCGGCCGCGATCTCCGGCTCCGCGCAGGCGACCAGGACGGGGCCGATCGCCGCTTCCATGGCCCGCTCCCAGACATGCACGATCATCGGCCTGCCGTGGATATCCGCGAGCGGTTTGCCGGGAAGGCGGGTCGATGCGAGCCGCGCGGGGATCACGACGATCGGGTTGAGGGGCAAGGGGCGCGATCCGTCCGACGGAGCTGGGGGTAAGGCGCGACCCATCGCCGCATAGCGGCGCCGGGCGGCAAGACCGTAGTTTCCAACGCCAAACACAGGATGTGCAAGCCCGGCGGCTGTTGAACCACCCGCGGCCCGCGGGTAATCTCCCGCGGCTTCGCGCCGCCGCACCAGCAAGCTAGAGTGACCGGATGAACGCCTTCGAGTTGAACAAGATAGCCGCCGCCGTGTTGCTCGCCGGCGTCATCGCGATGACGACCGGCCTGATCGCCAAGCTGTTGGTGAGCCAGCCGCACCATGTCGAACCGGTGCTGGTGGCGACGGGCGCGGAGGCGGTGGCCATCGCCGCCGAGCCCGAAGCGCTGCCCCCGATCGCGAACCTGCTGGCGAACGCTTCGGCGGAGGCCGGCCAGAGGGCCGCCGGCAAGTGCACGGCCTGCCATACGTTTGACAAGGGCGGTCCGAATCGCGTTGGCCCGAACCTCTGGAACGTGATGGGCGCGGACATCGCCTTCCACGAGGGCTTCAACTACTCCGCCGCCCTGACCGGCATCGAGGGCGTGTGGGACTATGACCGCATGAACGCCTTCCTGCACCGGCCGCGCGACTTCGCGCCGGGCACCCGGATGGCCTTCGCCGGCCTGTCGCGCGCCGAGGAGCGGGCGGACCTGATCGCCTATATGCGCACCATGCACGACGACCCGCTGCCGCTGCCCGAGCCGGTTCCCGACGAGCCCGCCGCTCCGGCGGAGGGCGCTGCCCCGGCCGAGGGTACCGCTCCGGCGGAAGGTGCCGCCCCGGCCGAAGGTCCCGCCCAGCCGCAGGGGGAGGCCGCGCCCACCCAGGCCGCGCCGCCGGCCCAGACCGAGATACCGGCCACCGAGACCCCGGCCACCGAGACCCCGGCCACCGAGACCCCGGCCACCGAGACCCCGGCGCCTGCGGGCGACGCTGCCGGGGGCGGCTCGAGCGCCGGCGTCGGTGCCCAGGACCAGATGCCCGCGACGCTGGAAGGCGGTGCCGGCGGGCTCGCCCCCGCGACGCCCGTGCCGGGCGCGGTCGCCCCCGAAACCCAGGCCCCCGAAACCCAGGCGCCCGAAACCCAGGCGCCCGAAACCCAGGCGCCCGCCGGCGACCAGGCACCTGCCGGCGGCCAGGTTCCGGAAGCGGCTCCCGCCCAGACCCGCTGAGCAGCGGCGCCCCGCGGTCACGCCGGCAGGGGCGCGTTCCCCGAAGGAACGAAGCCCCGAGGCGCCAAGCCCGGAAGGAGGAGGCATGCACCTCGAAGCGCTGACCGACTTCGCCTGCCGCCTCGTGGATGCCACCGGCCCGATCGCGCGCCGCTGGTTCCGCAGCCCGCTCGAGGTCGAGACCAAGTCCGACCTCAGCCCCGTGACGCGCGCCGACCGCGATGCGGAGACGGCGATGCGCGACCTCATCGGCGCCGCCTATCCCGAACACGGCATCGTCGGCGAGGAGCACGGCTCCGAACGCGCCGAGGCCGAGTTCGTCTGGGTGCTCGACCCGATCGACGGGACCAAGGCCTTCGTCACCGGCAAGCCGCTGTTCGGCACGCTCGTCGCCCTGCTGCATCGCGGCCGTCCCGTCGTGGGCATCGTCGACGCCCCGGCGCTGGGCGAGCGCTGGGTCGGCGCAGAGGGCCGCCCGACCCTGTTCAACGGCCGGCCGGCTGCGACCCGCGGCTGCGACCTGTCGCGGGCGATCGTCAACAGTACGACGCCGGAGATGTTCGAGGGCGCGGACGCGGCCGCCGTCGCGCGCCTGCGCGGGGGCGTCGCCGCCTGGCACTATGGCGGTGACTGCTACGCCTACGGCCTGCTGGCGAGCGGCTTCTTCGCCCTGGTGATCGAGGCCAAGATGAAGCCTTTCGACCATCTGCCGCTCGTTCCGGTGGTGACGGGCGCCGGCGGCACGATCACCGACTGGGCCGGCCGGCCGCTCGGCCTGGACAGTGACGGGCGCGTGCTGGCAGCCGCCGACGCGTCCCTGCACGCCGCGGCGCGCGGCCTGCTCGCCGGCTGACCCTCGCCGGCGGCCGCAGCAGACGCAAGCTCAGGCGGGGAGGGCCGGACCTTCCGGCTGATCCGGGCCGGGCACGGGTGCCGGGGGCGTCGCCCGGCGGACCGCCGCGTCGAGGCCCTCCGCTTCGATCAGCGCCCGGGCCGCGGCCATGTCCGCCAGGCCATGGCCCTCGGACATCGCGCCGTGCAGGCGGGCGAGGTCGCGGACGTCCCCTTCCAGGCCGCGGGTCCGGTCGAACGCCGCGCGCAGCCGCAGCAGGGCCGCTCCCTGGACCTCGGCGACCCTGTCGGCGCGGTCGAGCAGGGCTGCGGCCGCGGCATGGTCGCCGGCGACCGAGGCGGCCCGTGCCTGCAGGCGCAGCACGTCGCCGTGGCAGAAGGCCATGCCGTGTGCGTCGATGTCGGCGGCGGCGGCGGCGAGCGCCTGGCCGGCCTCGGTCGGCCGATCGGCGTGCAGCAGCAGTTCGGCCTTCAGGGACAGGTAGAACGGCCGCATGACCTCCGCGCCGGTCGCGGCATAGTCGACCAGGGCCGTGTCCAGTTCGTTCAGACCGCCGGTCGCGTCCCCGCCGACGCCCCGCGCCCAGCCGCGCAGGCCGCGCGCCCAGCCCGCCCAGTAGGTGTAGCCGCCGTGGCGGGCCAGCGAGAGGATCTCCTCGGCGTTGCGCAGGACCTGCTCCGGCTCCCGCCGGGCCTGGTGCACCGCCGCCCGGATGCCGAGGGCGTAGGCGAGGCTGTGCTGGTGGCGCACGCTGCGGGCGCGGGCGACGGCCTCCTCGCAATGGGCGAGGCCCGTATCCGGCCGTCCCAGGGCGGCTTCGACCCAGCCTAGATTGCACTGCGCGAGCACGGTGGGATCGGAGATGAAGGCGACCCCGTCGCTGCGTCCTTCGGCGGCGCGGCAGCGGTCGAGCGCCTCGGCCAGGTGGGTGCGCGCGCCGGCGAACTCCCCCAGGAAGAACAGGCACAGGCCGAGAGCGCGGTGTGCCTGGATCATCAGGTCGGCATCGCCCGCCGCGCGGGCCTGGGCCAGCATCTCCACGCCGAAGCGGCGTGCCACGCGGGGCCGGCCGCGCACCTGGTAGAAGGACAGCAGGCCGCGGCGTGCCTGGAACAGCATCCCCGGCTCGGACAGTTCCTCGCTCAGCTCGCGGGCCCGCTCGAAGGCCCGCTCCACGCCCGGATCGGCGTTGCCGGCCGTGATGATCAGCTGGCCGCCGAGCGCCACCCGGAGCCGCAGTTCGAGTCGCCGCCGGTCGGCGCCGTCCGGCAGTTCGCCGATCAGCGCGAGGGCGTTGCCGAGCTGGGTGGCGGCCTCGACGTTGGCGGAGCGCGCGGCGGAGCGCCGTCCGGCCGCTTCCCAGAGCGCGACGGCACGCGCCGCCTCGCCCCCCAGGGCGTAGTGGCGCGCCAGGATCTCGGGCTGGAGCCGCGTCGCATCGGGAAAGCTGCGCTCCAGGGCTTCCGCGGTGCGCCGGTGGTAGAGCTGGCGGGTCTGGCGGAGCAGCGAATCGTAGGCCGCGTCCTGGAGCAGGGCGTGGGTGAAGGCGTAGGTCGGCTCGGCCGGCTCCTCCTCGCGGCAAAAGAAGCGGGCGTCGAGCAGGGTGCGCAGATGCTCCTCGAGACGCGCCTGCTGGATGTCGGCGACCAGCCGGACCAGCAGTTCCGGGAAGGAGCGGCCGAGCACCGAAGCGATCTGGGCGACCTGCTTCGAGCGGCCTAGGGCGTCGAGGCGCGACATCAGCGAGTCGCGCAGGGTCATCGGGATCGTCGGAACGCCGGCCGCGCCCACGACGAACCGGTCCTCGCGTTCGATCAGCAGCGGCGAGGCGACCGCAGTGCGCGTCACTTCCTCGACGAACAGGGGCACGCCGTCGGTCCGCGCCAGGATCTGCGCGATCACCTCTTCGGGCAGCGGCTTGCCGGCCGTGCGCAGGGCGAGATTCCGCGCCTCGTCCAGGGAAAGGGCGTGCAGGGCGACGTGGCTGACGGCGGCGAGGCCGGCGGGGGCGCCGCCGGCCTGGCGGGTCGTCAGCACCGTCATGATGCGGCTGGCGGCCGCCCGCTCCATCAGCGCGCGCAGGAAGCCGAGCGTGGAGTCGTCAGCCCAGTGGATGTCCTCGACGACGAACAGCAGGGGCTTGTCGCGAGCCGCCACCATCAGCCAGGCGATCAACCCGTCGATCAGCCGCTGCCG
>JBKBLL010000016.1:0-29836 GCA_046296375.1 Alphaproteobacteria bacterium
CGCCGCGGTCAGGTCGTCGGCAGCCTTGAGGACGCATGGGATCGGCTGCGCGGTCGTTCGGGCCACGCCATGCCGCGCACCGTCAACTTCATCACCGGGCCCTCCCGGAGCGCCGATATCGGCCAGCAGTTGCAGATGGGCGCGCACGGGCCGCGACGCCTGCATATCCTGCTGGTCGACGGCCATGCGGCGGCCGGCTGAAGCCATGCCGGACGGCGCTCACCGCCGGCGCCGTCGCCGGAGCGTAACCGAGGACGAGAGCCGCCTCTGGCACGAGGCGACGCGCGACGTGCGCCGACTCGCGCCGCCCGCCCCGGCGCCGCATGCCACGACACCTCTCGCGACACCGGCGACCGCAGCGCTCGTCGCGACCGCTCTCGCCGCCGAACGGCCGATCATGGGCAAAGCACGGCCCCTGCCGGTTCCGCCGCCGCTTCCGCAGCCGGTGGCACCCGGCCGGGCTGCGGTCGCAGGCCTCGACCGGCGCAGCGTCACCCGTCTGCGGCGCGGCGGCATGCCGGTGGAGGGGCGGCTCGACCTGCACGGGCTGACCCAGGAGGAAGCGCATCTGGCGGTCAACGGCTTCCTGGCCAGCCAACGCGCCGCCGGTCGCCGCGTGGTCCTGATCATCACCGGCCGGGGCTTCACGCCGGGCCGCGGCGAGGGCGAGCGTGGCGGCGTCCTGCGGCGCTCCCTGCCGCGCTGGCTGCACGAGGGGGCCAACCGCGAGCGGGTGCTCGCCTACGCCCCGGCACAGGCGCGGCACGGCGGTGCCGGCGCCTTCTACGTTCTGCTGCGCCGCCGCGGCGTGCAGGACTGACGAGCCTCTTCGCACGCGCGGACCGTCCGCTTCGTTCGGTCCTGCTTGACGGGCGACACACGCTGTGGCTAAGCCGCAGCCCATGATCCCTTGCCCCGTCCGACCATGACACCCGGCGCACGCCTCGCAGCCGCCATCGACGTCCTGGAGGAGTATGAGCGCGTGCCGGCCCCGGCGGACGCCATCGTCGCCTCCTATCTGCGGACACGCCGCTATATCGGCGCGAAGGACCGCGCCGCGATCCAGGCCGCCGTCTTCGACCAGTTCCGGCGTCGTGCGCGGATCGACTGGCACATCCGCGCGGCCGGCCTCGAGCCTTCGCCGCGCCTGCGGGTGATCGCCCAGCAGGCCCTGGAGGCTCAGCGCGCGCTGGCCGGGCCGGACGACCTCTTCACCGGGCGCGGCCACGACCCGGCGCCGCTGGAACGCACCGAGCGGGACCTCTTCCGCCGGCTGGCGGGCAAGCCGCTCGACAATCCGTCGATGCCGGAAGCGGTGCGGCTGGAATGTCCCGAGTGGGCGGAGCCGGGCCTCCGGGCGGCGCTGGGCCCGGCATTCGCCGAAGAACTGGCGGCACTGATCGCGCCGGCGCCGCTCGACCTGCGTGCCAACGCGCTCAAGGCGGACCGGACCGCGGTCGCCGGAGCGCTGGCGGCCGACGGGATTGCCGTCGAACCGACACCCTGGTCGCCTTGGGGCCTGCGCCGCCAGGGCCGCATCGCGCTGGGTGCCCTCGCCTCGTTCCGCGCGGGCCTCTTCGAGGTGCAGGACGAGGGCTCCCAACTCATCGCCGTTCTGGCGGATGCGCAGCCGGGCATGCAGGTCGTCGATTTCTGTGCCGGAGCCGGCGGCAAGACGCTGGCCCTGGCCGCGACCATGGCGAACAAGGGCAGGATCGTCGCCTGCGACATCCATGCCGAACGGCTGGAGCGGGCCGGCGAGCGTCTCCGGCGAGCCGATGTTCACAATGTCGAACGGCGGCCGCTGAAGACGGAGCGCGATCCCTGGGTCAAGCGGCACAAGCTGCGCTTCGACCGGGTCGTGGTCGACGCCCCGTGCAGCGGCACGGGGACCTGGCGCCGCAACCCGGACGCGCGCTGGCGCACCCCCGGACCCGGCCTGGAAGCGCTGATCGGGCTGCAGGCGCGTATCCTGGAGAGCGCGGCACGGCTGGTGCGGCCGGGCGGCCGTCTGGTCTACGCCACCTGCTCGCTGCTGCGCGCCGAGAACGAGGAACGGATCGAGGCCTTCCTCGCCACCGCGCCCGATTTCGCCGTCGTCGCGATCGATACCGTGCAACCGGCCCTCGCCCCGCCGGACGACGGCCGATTCTTGCGCCTCACGCCGGCACGGCACGGCACCGACGGCTTCTTCGCGGCGATCCTCGAGCGGGCGATGCCGGCGGTCCCGGCCGCATGACCCATGCGCACCGTGGTCGGTGGACGTGTCCGCCACTACTCGCCTTGTAGGATGCCCCGTTGTATGTTTCCCGCCCCTGCCGAAGCGAGACTTCCCGAAAGATGCAACGCCGCCTGACCCTGCTCGTCTTCGCCTGCGCCGTCGCGGTCGGCTGCACCAGGCCGGAAAGCCGCCTTCAGGTCGAGCGGGCCGACACGGGCGCCGGCTTCCTCTTCGTCTCCCAGGGCTATGACATCTTCCCGGCCCGGCGCCCCGAGGGCGAGGCATGGCGCGAGCAGGACCTGCGGGCACGGCTGGTCTCCGCAGGCGTCTGCGGCGACGGTTACGAGATCGTCGAGCGCAGCGAATCGGTGACGCAGGGCCGCGTCTTCGACGGCCGGATCCTCACCGTCACCTACCGCGGCCACTGCGGCGGAATGCCGGCCGCCGCACCCGCCGAGCCGACGGCGCCCCTGATCCTGCCGCCGGTCGAGACGCTGCCGCTGGCGCCGCAGGCCGGGCCGGGCGATTCCACCCCCGCACCGCTGGTGCCCCTCGATCCCGCGGCGGGCTAGCCGCCGGTCCCGAGGAACCCCGCCGCCGCCGCCTTCGTTGAAAGAGACGGCGAAGACGGGGAGGCGAGGTGAGCGACCTATCCACAAGGCCGCCGGGCGACGCGGCATCCGGCGGGATACGCGACGCCGCGGCCGGCGGCGCGCCGCACATCGTGATCGTCGGCGCCGGCTTCGGCGGGCTGGAGACGGCCCTGGCGCTGGGCGGTTCCACGGCCCGCGTCACGGTCGTCGACCGGACGAACCATCATCTCTTCCAGCCCCTGCTCTACCAGGTCGCCACCTCCGTTCTGTCCGAGGACGAGGTCGCCCAGCCGATACGGCAGATCCTGCGTCGCCACGCCAACATCGACACCGTGCTCGGCGAGGTCGTGGGCGTCGACACCGCCGCGCGCCGGGTCGTCCTGAAGGACGGGTACCTCGACTACGACCTGCTGGTGCTGGCGACCGGCGCCGGCCACGGCTATTTCGGCAACGATGCGTGGGAGCGTTTCGCGCCCGGCCTCAAGACGCTGACGGACGCGCGCACCATTCGCAGCCGGGTCCTCCTCGCCTTCGAACGCGCCGAACGAACCGACGACCCCGACGAACGGCGCCGCCTGATGACCGTCGCCGTCGTCGGCGGCGGGCCTACGGGCGTGGAGATGGCCGGGGCGCTGGCGGAACTCGCCCGCTACACGCTGGCCGGCGAATTCCGCCGCATCGACCCGCGCGCCACGCGCATCCTGCTGTTCGAGGCGGGCCCCCGCATCCTGCCGCAACTGCCCGAGGACCTGGCGTCATACGCCGCCGCGGCGCTCGCGCGGCGCGGCGTGGAGGTCCGCACCGACACCATGGTCGAGGACATCAGCGCCGACGCGATCGAGACGAAGGACGGAACGGTCCCGGTCGGCATGGTGGTCTGGAGCGCGGGTGTCGCCGCCTCGCCCGTAGGCGAGTGGCTGGGCGTGGAGACCGACAAGCCCGGGCGGGTGCGCGTCGATCCGGACCTGTCGGTTCCGGGGCATCCCGGGATCTTCGTGATCGGGGACGTCGCCCATGCCGCCGGTCCCGACGGCGAGCCGCTGCCCGGCCTCGCCCAGGTCGCGAAACAGCAGGGGCGCCATCTCGGCCGTGGACTGCGCGCCCGCGTCGAACAGGGGACGCCGCTCCCGCCCTTCGCCTATCGCAACCGCGGCAACCTCGCCACGATCAGCCGCAACGCTGCCGTCGCCGATTTCGGTGGGTTCAAGCTGCGCGGCTTCGTGGCCTGGCTGCTCTGGGGCCTCGTCCACGTCTATCTGCTGGTCGGCTTCCAGAACCGCATGGTCGTCTCGGTGCGCTGGCTCTGGGCGTGGCTGTCGCACCGGCGCAGCGCGCGCATCATCGCGGCGGACGCGCTGGTCGCCTTCGACCACATGGTCCCGCCGGAAGACGATCCCGAAGCCGAGGCCGACCCGCGCCACCCGACGGAAGACCCGGTCCGCGAGGACGGCTGATCAGCCGCGCCGGCGCGCGCGGCCGAAAGGCATGCGCCGGCCCTTCTGCGGCCTGTTCCGGCCCGCCTCCCCGCCTTCCCCGTCGTCCGTCACATGCAGCAGCAGGCCGCCCGTGACCGGGTCGGAAGCGGCCAGCCGCACCTCCAGCGAAACGCCGAGGCGGTAGGCGCGCCCCGTTCGCCGCCCGACCAGTTCGTGGCGCCGCTCGTCATGGTCGTAGAAATCCGCCGGGAGGGTCGACACCGGCACCAGCCCGTCCGCTCCAATATTCTCCAGCCGGACGAACAGCCCGAACCGCGTAACGCCCGTCACGCGGCCGGCGAACAGCTCGCCGACATGGCCGGCCAGGAATGCGGCGGTATAGCGCTCCAGCGCCTCGCGCTCGGCCGCCGCCGCGCGCCGCTCGGTCGTGGAGATGTGCTCCCCGGCTTCCGGGAAGGCCGCGTCGGCGCCGTCCGGCAGGCCGCCCTCGCCCAGCCGCAGCGCCGATACCAGCGCGCGGTGCACGAGCAGGTCCGCGTAGCGCCGGATCGGTGAGGTGAAGTGGGCGTAGCGCTTCAGGCCCAGTCCGAAATGGCCGATATTCTCGGGGCTGTAGACCGCCTGCGCCTGGGCGCGCAGCACCAGTTCGTTGACGATCGGCGCGAACGGGCCGTCGGCGACCCGCGACAGCAGCTGCGTGAACTGCTTCGGCCGGTTCAGCTGGCCCGACGTGACCGGGATGTCCAGGTCGGCGAGATAGTCGGTCAGCGCCTCGACCTTCGCCTCGTCCGGCCGGTCGTGGATGCGGTACATGCAGGGCCAGCCCGCCCGCTCCAGCGCCTCGGCCGCGGCGACGTTGGCGGCCACCATGAACTCCTCGATCAGCCGGTGGCTGTCGAGCCGGGCGCGGGGGATGATGGCGCGGATGCGGCCGTCCTCGCCCATCAGCACCTGCCGCTCGGGCAGGTCGATCTCCAGCGTGCCGCGCTTGTGGCGCGCCTTCAGCAGTGCCGCGAAGGCGCCGTAGAGCGGCTCGATCACCGGCTGGAGCAACGGACCCGTCGCATCGTCCGGCAGGCCGTCCCGCGCGGTCTGCACCTGCTCGTAGGTCAGCCGCGCGGCCGAGCGCATCAGCCCGCGCTCGAAGCGGTGGCGCTTCAGTTCGCCGTCGGCGTCGAGCCACATATGGACCGCGAGGCAGCCGCGGTTCTCGTTCGGCCGGAGCGAGCAGAGGCCGTTCGAGAGCGCCTCCGGCAGCATCGGCACCACCCGGTCGGGAAAGTACACGCTGTTGCCCCGCGCCCGCGCCTGCGAATCGAGCGCGCCGCCCGGGCGTACGTACCAGCTGACGTCGGCGATCGCGACGAGCACATGCCAGCCGCCGGGATTGCCCGCGTCCGCGTCCGGTTCGGCCCAGACGGCGTCGTCGAAGTCGCGGGCGTCCGGACCGTCGATGGTGACGAGCGGGACGTCGCGCAGATCGACGCGGCCGGCGAGCGTCGGCTCGGCCGCACGCTCCGCCTGCTCGACCGCCTCGGCGGGGAATTCGTGCGGGATGCCGTGGGTATGGATCGAGATCAGGCTGATCGTGCCCGGGTCGCCGGTCGCCCCGATCCGCTCGACGATGCGGACGTGCCGCTCGCCGAGATGCCGGCCGGGGCGCAGTTCGGCCAGGACGAGGTCGCCGACCGCCGCTTCGCCCTGCGCGCCGGGCGCCACCCCGAGCAGACTGCGCTCGCGCCGCTCGGTCGGCCGCACCCAGCCGTTGCCGTGCTCGTCTCGCTCGTACACGCCCAGCAGGCGCGTCGGCGCATCGGTCAGCACCCGGATCGGCCGCCCCTCATAGGTGTCGGCAGACAGGCGCCGTAGCCGGGCCAGCACCTTCATGCCGGCGGTCATGCTGGGGGTACCCGGCCGCTCCGGTGCCATGTAGATCTTCGGCGGCTCGGCCTCCGACCGCCAGGCGGCCGGCCGGGCGATCACCTCGCCGTCGGCGTCGCGGCCGACGATGTCGACGACCGCCACTTCCGGCACCGCGCCCGGTTCCGCCATCTTGCGCCCCCGTCCCCGGACGACCGCGCCTTCGCCTTCGAGTTCGCGCAACGTGATGTTGAGATCGCGTCGTGCGGCACCGGTGATTCCGAAGGCGCGCGCGACCTCGCGCTTGTCGACCGGACGTCCCGAATCCTCGACGAACTTCAGTATCTCCGAGCGGGACGGGACCAGCCGCGTCCGGTCGGGCCGCGCCTTGCCCGGCCGGCCCGCGCCGGGTCGGCCCCCGCCGGCCCTGCCGATCCGGCGGGCCACCCTATTGCCCCGCCGCTCGCCTGGGCGGGCGGGGCGATGCGGCCTCGCCGGCCGCCGCCTTCTCGGCGGAAGCCTTCTTGACCGGAGCCTTTCTGGAAGCCGACTTCTTGGGCGCGGCCTTCTTCGGAGCAGCCTTCCCGGCGACGGCCTTCCCGGCCTCGGCCGTCTCCGCCGACGCCGCGTCGGCCCGTGCAGACTTGCCGGCCTTGGCCGCCGGCTTCCCCGGCTTGCCGCCCTTGCCGGCCTTCGCCGCCAGCAGGGCGACCGCCTCCTCCATGGTCAGCGCATCCACATCGGCGTTCTTCGGCAGGGAGGCCATCACCCGCCCGTGCTTCAGATACGGTCCGAAACGGCCCTTGTTGATCGTGACGTTGCCGCCGCCCTTCGGGTGGGAGCCCATCTCGCGCAGCGCGCCGGACTTCTCCTTCGCCTGCGCCAGCAGGTCGACCGCGCGATTGAGGCCGATGGACAGGACATCCTCGTCCGCCGGGATGGACTTGTAGACGCCGCCGTGCCGCACATAGGGCCCGAAACGTCCGATTCCCGCGGTCACCGGCTGTCGGTCGTCGGGATGCAGGCCCACTTCGCGCGGCAGGGCGAGCAGCGACAGCGCCCGCTCCAAATCGACGCTGTCCGGGCTGGTGCCGCGCGGCAGGGAGGCGCGCTTCGGCTTATCCTTGCCGTCGCCGTCCCCCAGCTGCGCGTAGACGCCATAGGGCCCCTTGCGCAGCGACACCGGCAGTCCCGTCGCCGGATCATTGCCCAGAAGGCGCGGCAGGTCGCCGCCGGCGCCGCCCTCCTCGCCCTCGCCCGGCATCGCCAGGGGCCTGGTGAAGCGGCATTCCGGATAGTTGGAGCAACCGATGAAGGCGCCGTGCTTGCCGAGCCGGAGGCCCAGACGGCCAGCCGCGCAGGCCGGGCACAGCCGCGGATCGGTCCCGTCCTCCCTGGCCGGAAAGAAGTGCGCGCCGAGTTCCTCGTCGAGCGTGTCGATCACCTGGGTGATCGTCAGGTCCTTGATGCCGTCGACCTTGGCGATGAAGTCGCGCCAGAAATCGCGCAGCAGGGCACGCCATTCCAGCCGCCCGTTCGACACATCGTCGAGCTTCTGCTCCAGGTCGGCCGTGAAACCGTACTCGATGTAGCGCTCAAAGAAACTGGCCAGGAACGCGGTGACGACCCGGCCGCGGTCTTCCGGCACGAAGCGGCGCGCCTCGAGCCGGACATAGCTGCGGTCCTGCAGGACCTGGATGATCGACGCATAGGTCGAGGGCCGGCCAATGCCGAGCTCTTCCAGGCGCTTGACGAGCGAGGCTTCAGTGAAGCGCGGCGGCGGCTGGGTGAAGTGCTGGTACGGATTCACGCCCCGCTGCGCCATCGGGTCGCCCTGGGCGACCGGCGGGAGAATGCGGCCCTCGCCCTCCTCGTCCTCCGGGGCGTCGTCCGTGTCCTCGCGGTAGAGCTTGAGGAAGCCGTCGAAGGTGATGACGGAGCCGACGGCCCGGAAGATGCCGCGGCCGCCGCGGTCGGCGATGTCGACCGCCACCTGGTCGAGCCGCGCGCTCTCCATCTGCGAGGCGACGGTCCGCTTCCACACGAGTTCGTAGACCGCCGCCTCTTCCGGAGAGAGATGGCGTGCGACGTCGCGCGGCCGGCGCAGCATGTCGGTCGGGCGGATCGCTTCGTGCGCCTCCTGGGCATTGCGCGCGGCGCTGCGATAGGTGCGCGGCGCGTTGGGGAGATAGGCGTCGCCATAGTCGCGGTCGATCAGTTGGCGCGCCCCGGTGATCGCCTCGCCCGAGAGGTTCACCGAGTCGGTCCGCATGTAGGTGATGAGGCCGACGGTCTCGCCGCCCAGGTCGACGCCCTCGTAGAGGCGCTGGGCGATCCGCATCGTGCGGCTGGCGGACAGGCGCAGCTTGCGCGACGCCTCCTGCTGGAGCGTCGAGGTGGTGAAGGGCGGCTGCGGATTGCGCCGCGTCTCCCGCTTCTCGACCGAGGCGACGGCATAGTCGCCCTGCTTCAGCGCCGCGACCGCCGCATGGGCCGCCTGCTCGTCCGGGAGGTCGAACTTGCCGAGCTTGCGGCCCTCGAGATGGGTCAGCCGCGCGGTCATCTTCGCGCCGCGCGGCGTGTCGAACAAGCCTTCGATCGTCCAGTATTCCTGGGCGCGGAAGGCCTCGATCTCGGCCTCGCGCTCGCAGATCAGCCGCAGCGCCACTGACTGTACGCGCCCGGCCGAGCGCGAGCCCGGCACCTTGCGCCAGAGCACCGGCGAGAGCGTGAACCCCACCAGATAGTCCAGCGCGCGCCGCGCCAGATAGGCGTCGACCAGTTCGCGGTTGAGGTCGCGCGGATTTGCAACCGCCTCGAGCACCGCGCTCTTCGTCACCTCGTAGAAGACCACGCGCCGCACGTCGATCGCCTTCAGCGCCTTGCGCTGATCCAGGACCTCGCGCACGTGCCAGGAGATCGCCTCTCCCTCGCGGTCGGGGTCGGTCGCGAGGTAGAGCCCGTCGGCACCCTTCAACGCTCGGGCGATGTCGTCGATACGCCGCTTGGAATCCGCCTCGACGTCCCAGTCCATGGCGAAGTCCTCGTCCGGACGCACGGAGCCGTCCCTGCGCGGCAGGTCGCGGACATGGCCGTAGCTGGCGAGGACCTGATAGTCGGGCCCGAGATACTTGTTGATGGTCTTCGCCTTGGCAGGCGATTCGACGACGACGACCTTCACGCTGGATACTTCCTCGTCGGGATCCGTGTTCAGTGCGACTCGCTCGCCGGCCTCCGGCCCGTGTCCACCATCAGAAGCCCGCCGTCACAGGAGGGACACGCGCTGACCCGGATGCCGCTCGAGGCGGCCGGCGAGTTCGAGTTCCAGCAGCACCGAGGTCACGGACGCCGCGGACAGTTGGCACCGACGCACCAGTTCGTCAACGGTAACCGGCGTCGGCCCCAGCGCCTCGACCACCCGCGCCGCCTCGTCGACGCCGGGGTCGGCGGACGCGGCGGACGGCGCCCGAGGATCGGGAGGGGCGTGCCGCGGCGTGGTGGACCGCCCCGCTGGGGGCCCCGGTTGGTGCCCCGGTGGGCGTCGGCGGGTGGGCGGTCGCAGGTCCAGCTGGCCGCGCAGCACCTCGACCACGTCCTCGGCATGTTCGGCCAGATGCGCGGTCCGCCGCCGCAGCAGGTCGTTGGCGCCGCGGCAGCGTGGATCGAGGGGCGAGCCGGGCACGGCGAAGACCTCCCGGTTCTCGTCGAAGGCCATGCGCGCGGTGAGCAGCGAGCCCGAGCGCAGCGCCGCCTCGACCACCACGACCCCGGCCGACAGGCCCGCGATCACGCGGTTGCGCCGCGGGAAGTGGCGGGCCTTCGGTTCGGTGCCGAGCGGCAGCTCCGCCACGACCGCCCCCTTCTCGGCGATCCGGCGATAGAGCGCCGCGTTCTCCGGCGGAAAGACGACGTCGACGCCGCCCGCCACCACGGCGACCGTTCCGGTCTCCAGGCTGCCCGCATGCGCGGCCGAGTCGATGCCCCGCGCGAGGCCGGAGACCACCACGAAGCCGTGACCGCCCAGATCCGCCGCCATGCGTTCGGCGAAACGCTGCCCGGCGACGGACGCGTTGCGGGCTCCCACCATGGCGACGCAGGGGCCGTGCAGCAGCCGCGGATCGCCGAGCACGGTCAGAACGGGTGGTGGGTCCGCGGTCGCCGCGAGCGGCGCCGGATAGTCGCGCTCGCCGAAGGCGATCAGGCGGGCACCGAGCCGCTCGGCGGCTGCATGTTCGCGTGCGGCATCCTCCCGCGAGGGTATCCGCGACGGCCGGCCGGGCGTCGCCAGCCCCGGCAGCTCGGCGAGGGCGGCACCGGCGCTGCCGAAGCGGTCGAGCAGGCGCAGGAAAGTGACGGGGCCCACTTGGTCGGCACGGGCGAGGCGCAGCCGGTCGAGCCGCTCGTCCTCCCCCAGCCGTCGCGATCCCGTCCCGTCCATCCCACGATCCTAGCGGGATTCGACCGGCCGGGAAGCGACTTTCGGTTGCCGGGGCCGGGTTCGGCCGACGGCGATCCTTGCAGCGATCCTCGGGGCGATCCTCGGGGCGTTCTTCAGGGCGGCCCCTCGGACCCGTCGCCGTCTCCGGTGCTCTTGCGCCCGATCCTGCTCTCGGTTCCGGCGACCAGCCGCCGGATGTTCTCGCGGTGGCAAACGACGACCAGGATCGCGATGATGCCGGCCACCTCGGCGTGCCGTCCGCCCACGAGCCACAGGGCATAGACCGGCGACAGCGCGATGGCGACCAGCGCGGCCAGCGAGGAATAGCGGAAGACGGCGGCCACGATCAGCCAGGTGGCGCAGGCCAGGAGGCCGACCGGCCAGGCGAGCGCCAGATGGACCCCGATGGCGGTCGCCACCCCCTTGCCACCCCTGAACTTCAGCCAGACCGGAAAGATGTGGCCGACCACGGCACCGAGGGCGGCCACTCCGGCCGTCTCCGCCCCGAAACGCCAGCCGATCAGAACGGCCGCCGCCCCCTTGCCGCCGTCGAGCAGCAGGGTCGCCGCGGCCAGTCCCTTGCGGCCCGTCCGCAGGACGTTTGTCGCCCCGATGTTGCCGGAGCCGATCTTGCGGATGTCCCCCGCGCCGGAGAGCTTCGCCAGTATCAGGCCGAACGGGATGGAGCCGAGCAGGTAGGCCAGCACGAACCCGCCGACCAGGACCCAGAGGTCGCCTCCCGCCGCGGCGCTCACGACCGCGTCTCCGCGACGAACACCGGGCGCCCGTCGACTACGGTGCGCACCACGCGGCCCTGCACCGGCCGGCGGTCGAAAATGGAGTTCTTGGACTTGCTGAGCAGGCGGTCGGCGTCGATCCGCCAGGGCGTGTCGAGATCGAACAGGACGAGGTCGGCCGGCGCGCCCTTGTGCAGGCGGCCGAGCGGCAGGCCCAGGATCTCGGCCGGCCGGCTGGTCAGGCGGGCGAGCAGGTCGAGCAGGCCCATCCGGCCCTGATGGTAGAGTTCGAGCGACACCGGCAGAAGCGTTTCCAGCCCGACCGAGCCGGGCTCGGCCTGCGTGAACGGCAGGCGCTTGGCGTCCTGGTCCTGCGGCGCATGATCGCTCGCGATCGCGTCGATCGTCCCGTCGGCGATCGCCGCCTCCACGGCGCGGCGGTCGTCGTCGCCGCGCAGCGGCGGCGACAGCCGCGCGAAGGTCCGGTATTCGCCGATCGCGGTCTCGTTCAGGGCGAAATAGGGCGGGGCCGTGTCGCAGGTCACCGGCAGGCCGCGCCGCTTCGCGCTCCGCACCGCGTCGATCGCGGCCCGGGTCGAAAGGTGGGCCGCATGGTAGCGGGCGCCGGTGAGTTCGACGAGACGCAGGTCGCGCTCGACCATCATCACCTCGGCCACCGCGGGGATGGCTGGTATCCCCAGGCGGGTCGCCAGTTCGCCCTCGGTCATGGCGCCGCCGCGCGCGAGCGAGGGGTCCTCGGGGTGCTGCACGACGAGGGCGCCCACACCGCCCGCATAGCTGAGGGCGCGGCGCATGACGCGGGAGTCGGCGACGGCCCGGATGCCGTCCGTGAAGCCGACCGCACCGGCCTCGCGCAGCAGGCCCATCTCCGTCAGGTTCTCGCCGCGGCCGCCCCGCGTCACGGTTCCATAGGCGAAGATCTTGACCAGCTTCGCCTCGCGCGCGCGTCGCGCGATGAATTCGACCACCGCGACGTCGTCGATGGCGGGGTCGGTGTTCGGCAGGCAAGCCATCGCCGTGATGCCGCCGGCCGCGGCCGCCCGGCCGCCGCTCTCGACCGTCTCCTTGTGCTCCTCGCCCGGATCGCGGAGCTGGACCCGCATGTCGACCAGCCCCGGCGCCAGGCAACGGCCGGCGCAGTCGATCGTCTCGATCCCGTCGGGCACGCCCCCGGCGAACAGCGCCGGGCCCAGGTCGGCGATGGTCTCGCCCTCGGTCAGCAGGGCACCGGGGACGTCGAGCCCGCTGGCCGGATCGAGCAGCCGCGCGTCGACATAGGCGACGCGCCGGCCTTCGGCGCTGCGGCTGCGTCCGCCCATCACGCCCCCTCGGCGGTATAGTTGTCGGCACCGACCCGGCTCAGGATGTCGAGACAGGCCATGCGGACCGCGACTCCCATCTCCACCTGCTCGTGGATGACGCTGCGCGAAATGTCGTCCGCGACCAGGCTGTCGATCTCGACTCCCCGGTTCATCGGTCCCGGGTGCATGATCAGCGCATCCGGCCGGGCCGCTTTCAGCTTGTCCTGGTCGAGGCCGTAGAGGCGGAAATATTCGCGGATCGAGGGCACGAAGCTGCCCTGCATCCGCTCCAGCTGCAGGCGCAGCATCATCACGATGTCCACGTCGCGCAGCCCCTCCCGCATGTCGTGAAAGACCTCCACGCCCATCCGCTCGACGAAGGCCGGCAAAAGCGTCGGCGGCGCCACGAGGCGCACGCGCGCTCCCATCGTGTTCAGCAGCAGGATGTTCGAGCGCGCCACGCGGCTGTGCAGGATGTCGCCGCAGATGGCGACGGTCAGCCCGGCCAGCCGGCCGCGCCGGCGCCGGATGGTGAGCGCGTCGAGCAGCGCCTGGGTGGGATGCTCGTGGCTGCCGTCGCCGGCATTGATGACCGAGCAGCCGACCTTCTGCGCCAGCAGGTGGGTGGCGCCGCTGTCCGCATGGCGGACGACCAGAACGTCCGGGCGCATGGCGTTCAGCGTCATGGCGGTGTCGATCAGGGTCTCGCCCTTCTTCACCGCCGACGACTCGATCGAGATGTTGATGACGTCGCCGCCGAGCCGCTTGCCGGCCAGTTCGAACGAGGTGCGCGTGCGCGTCGAACTCTCGAAGAACACGTTGATCAGCGTGCGGCCGCGCAGGACCGCCCGCTTCTTCTCGAACTGCCGGTTGAGCCCGACATAGTCCTCGGAAAGGTCCAGGAGGAGCGAGATTTCCTCGGCGGAAAGCCCCTCGATACCGAGCAGATGCCGGTGCGGGAAAAGCGTCTGTGCGGGCGCTGTCATGAGGAGGCCTTATAGGGCCCGGCCCCCGTCGCACGCAATGGCATGCCCTACCCTCGCATCCTCCGGGGCGATAAAGTCGCCGCGCTCCGTCGCCAGAGGCCGATCCATGACCGCCGTCCAGAGCACCCCTGCCGGATGGCAGCGTGGCATCGCCTGCAGCCTGGCAATGAGCGTCTGCTTCGCCACGATCGACGCCACCGCCAAGCTGCTGGCGCAGGACACACCCGTCATCCAGGTGGTCTGGGGGCGCTATGTCTTCCACTTCCTGTTCCTGGCCGCGTTCGTCTTCGGCGCGACGGGCCTGCGCCGCCTGACCCAGACGCGGCGCCTCGGCCTGCAGCTGACGCGCTCGGTCCTCCTGGTCGGCTCGACCGCCTCGTTCTGGCTCGCCCTGGTCTACCTGCCGCTGGCCCAGGCCATCACCATCGGGTTCGCCTCGCCGCTGATCCTCACCGCCCTGTCCGTGCCGCTGCTCGGCGAGCGGGTCGGCCGCTACCGCTGGACCGCGGTCGTCGTGGGCCTGGTCGGGGTGGCGATCGTCGTGCGCCCCGGCCTCGGGTCGATGCACTGGGCCGTGGCACTGCCGCTCCTGACCGCGGTGCTCTACGCCCTCTACCAGATCGCGACCCGGGTGCTCAGCCACACCGACGACGCGATGGCGACGCTGTTCTACACCGGCCTCGGCGGCCTGATCGTCAGCAGCATCGCCGTGCCCTTCTTCTGGCAGCCGCCGGGCATGATGCAGTGGCTCGGATTCGTCTGGCTGGGCCTGCTCGGCGCCGCGGGGCACACGCTCCTGATCAAGGCCTTCTCCCTGGCGCCGGCGTCGCTGCTGGCGCCCTTCGGCTACACCAGCCTGATCTGGGCGACCATCCTCGGCTACCTGCTCTTCGCCGAGGTCCCCGACCTGTGGACCCTGGTAGGCGCCGCCGTGATCATCGGCAGCGGCATCTTCATCGTGCTGCGCGAACATCGGCTGCGTGTCGTGGCCGGGCGTGCCGAAGCTCGGGACGGGCGGGCCGCGGAACAGAATGCGGCCCGCACCGGTTAGGGAGAGGTGCGGCGACGCCTCGGCGTCCCCAGATCTGGTGCACATTCGCCGGGCCGAACGGGAACGATGACCGATACGCTGAGCTTCGCAGAGCGGTTCGCCGAGCGCGTGCTCTGGCGCCCCGAGATCGACAGCGCGCTGACCGTCGGTCTGTGTCGCTTCGTGTTCCCGCTGTCGCGCGCCTGGGCTGCCGTCCTGGCGGCGCGCGACGCGACCGCCGCCGCCCGCAGTCTGGGCCTCGACCGCGTGCCGGGAAGCCTGGAACGCGCCCTGCCCGCGCTGCACGTGCGTCAGGCGCTCTACCGCGACACCGAGACCGATTTCCAGGCCGCCCTCTTCGGCGGGGGCGATGCGCACGCGGTCGTCGGGACCGGCGAACGGCGCGACCGCGCGGCCCTCGCCCTCGTCCGCGGCCGGGCCGCGCTCGCCACCGTTCCCCTGCTCAACCGCTATGCGCCCGTCCGCTGGGAGATCGCGACCGCGGCCGAGGTCGAGGCCAGGCACGGCCATCGGCGGCTGGCCTGCCCCGACGCCTTCTCCCTGCCCGATCCCGCACCGCCGATCGAGGTCTCGCCCGCGGTGGTCCGCCAGGGGCGGAAGGAGCGCTGGCTGCGCATGACCTCGCCCGTGCTCGGCGACGACGCCTGGGCGCACGTGGTCGAGCCCGCGGACCGTGGACCGCGACCGACCGTCGTGCTGTGCGACGGCCTCTTCATGGAGCCGGAGTTCTGGCACGACACGCGCGACTGCCTGTCGCTGCTCGTCGCGGCGGGCTTCCGCTACTGGCGCTCGGCGGCGCCCTGGCTGGGCCGGCGCCGGCCGGACGGCTGGTTCGGCGGCGAACCCGTCCTCGGCCGCGCGCCGATCAGCATCCTCGACTTCTTCCACGCCGCCCCGCTGGAGGCGGGGCTGTGGATCGCGAAGGCACGCGCCCTCTATGGCGGCCCGGTGGCACTCGGCGGGGTCAGCATGGGCGCGCTGGTGGCGGAGACGGCGGCGGCAGCGGCGACGGGATGGCCCGCGGCGAGCGTTCCCGACGGCCTCTTCCTCGTCACGCCCGGCGGCGACCTGCCGCGTGTCGCCCTGGAGGGCTCGCTCACCTGCGGGCTCGGCTTCGACCTGGCGCTGGCGGATGCGGGCTGGGACGAGCCGGCCCTGCGCGACTGGCTCGCCCTCGTGGCGCCGGAGAGCGCGCCGGCCGTACCGGGCGAGCGCATCGTCGCGGTTCTGGGGGAGGAGGATCGCCTGACCCACTATGCCGACGCCGCGGAACTGCTGCGCCGCTGGCGAGCACCGGACGAGAATGTCTTCGAGGGACCGCAGGGCCACTTCACCACGAACCTGCGGCTCCTGACCGACCGGCGCCCCTTCCACCGCCTGTGGGACGTGCTCGCGCGGGTCGGCGCCGGCGCCCACGCCGCCTAGTCCGGCAACAACTAGTCCGGCGCCATCTGCTCCGGGGCCGCCCGACCGGGCCTGGGCATCGTCGCGTCGAGAAAGCCCTGAAGGATGTAGGCGGCGGCCAGCTTGTCGACGAGCTGGGCACGGCGGGCGCGCGACAGGTCGGCATCCAGCATGGTGCGGGTGACCGCCGCCGTCGACAGACGCTCGTCCCAGAAGGCGATGTCGATGTCGATCTGGCTCAGCACGTTCTGCGCGAACTGCCGCACCGACTGGCAGCGCGGCCCTTCGCTTCCGTCCATGTTGATCGGCAGGCCGATGACGAGGCCGCCGATCCCGCGCCGGGCGATCACCGCCGTCAGGGCCGCCGCGTCGTCGCGGAAGCGCTTGCCGCGGCGGAGCGTCTCCTCGGGCGAGGCGATGGTGAGCGAGGGGTCGGCGACGGCGAGGCCGATGGTCTTCTCGCCGACGTCGAGGCCGAGCAGCCTGCGGCCGCGGGGAAGGTCGCGCCGCAGGTCGGCGGGGTTGCGAATGGGCATGCCGGACTGTAAGTGAAGCCGACCCTCTGACAGAGTCTTCTTTCATGTCCATGGACACGGCCACCGTCCGCAAGATCGCGACGCTCGCGCGCCTGCGCGTTCCCGAAGAGGACCTGGAGCGCCTCGCCGGCGAACTCGGTCACATCCTGCACTGGGTCGAGCAGCTGGAGGAGGTGGACACCGGCAACGTGGCGCCGATGACCGGCATGCGCGACGCCAGGCTGCCCATGCGCGAGGACGTCGTCTCCGACGGCGGCTATCCGGAACGGGTGCTGGCCAACGCGCCCGAGGCGCAGCACGGCTTCTTCGCCGTGCCCAAGGTGGTGGAGTAGGGCCGTGGCGCGACTGACCGACCTCAGCGTCGCCGAGGCGCTCGCCGGCCTCGCCGACCGCCGCTTTAGCGCCCGCGAACTCACGGCGGCGCATCTCGCCGAGATCGAGGCCGCCCGCCCGCTCAACGCCTTCATTACCGAAACGCCCGATCTGGCCCTGAAGCAGGCGGACGAGGCCGACGCCCGCCGCGCCGGGGGCGAGGCGCTGCCGCTCGACGGCGTCCCCGTGGCGGTAAAGGACCTGTTCTGCACCGAGGGCGTGCGCACCACCGCCGCCTCGCACATCCTCGACGGCTTCGAGCCGGCCTACGAGTCGACGGTCACCGCCAGGCTGCGCGCGGCCGGCGCCGTCACGGTCGGCAAGACCAACCTGGACGAGTTCGCCATGGGCTCGGCCAACGTGACCAGCTACCACGGCAACGTGATCAACCCGTGGAAGGCCGAGGGCGACGACCGCGACCGGGTTCCTGGCGGCTCGTCCGGCGGCTCGGCCGCGGCCGTGGCTGCGCGCTGCGCGCTCGCCGCCACCGGCACCGACACCGGCGGCTCCATCCGCCAGCCCGCGGCCTTCTGCGGCCTCGTCGGGCTGAAGCCGACCTACGGCCGCTGCTCGCGCTGGGGCATCGTCGCCTTCGCCTCCTCGCTCGATCAGGCCGGCCCGATGACACGCACCGTGCGCGACGCCGCGATCATGCTCCAGCACATGGCGGGCCACGACCCGAAGGACTCGACGTCGAGCCCGCGCCCCCTCCCCGACTTCGCCGCCGCCATCACCGGCGACGTGAAGGGGCTGCGCATCGGCGTGCCGAAGGAGTACCGCGCCGACGGCATGTCGCCTGAGCTGGAGACCCTGTGGCAGCAGGGCATCGACTGGCTGAAGGCGGCCGGTGCCGAGCTGCGCGAGGTGTCGCTGCCGCACACCAAGTACGCACTGCCGACCTACTACATCATCGCGCCGGCCGAGGCCTCCTCGAACCTCGCGCGCTATGACGGCGTGCGCTACGGCCTGCGCGTGCCCGGGAACTCGATCCAGGAGATGTACGAGAACACCCGCGCCGAGGGCTTCGGCGCCGAGGTGCAGCGCCGCATCCTGATCGGCACCTACGTGCTCTCCGCCGGCTATTACGACGCCTACTACCTGAAGGCACAGCGCGTCCGTGCGCTCATCGCACGCGACTTTGAGCAGGCCTTCGCGGATGTCGACGCCATCCTGACGCCGACGGCGCCGACCCCGGCCTTCCCGATCGGCGAGCGCATGGACGATCCCATCGCCATGTATCTGAACGACATCTTCACCGTCCCGGTGAACCTCGCCGGCCTGCCGGGCATCTCGGTGCCGGCCGGCCTGTCGACGGACGGCCTGCCGCTCGGCCTCCAGGTCATCGGCCGGCCCTTCGACGAGGAGACGGTCCTGCGCACCGCCGGCGTCATCGAGGACGCGGCGGGCTTCACGGCGCAGCCGGCCTTCGTCGCGGGGCGCAGATAGAGGCCCGAAGCAATCACCTTCCCGGACAAGCCGCCGCCGGCGGCGCAGATCCGGGACCCGGAGCCGGCGCACCGGCTCCAGGAGTTTGCTTCTTGCTGCCCTGATCCTGGGTCGGTGCGCGGGCTCTGGGTCCCGGCTCGGCGCGCTGCGCGCTTGGCCGGGAAGGTAGTATTTGGAGTCAACGGTATTCGGCCCCCGGGCCGCAGCGGAGTTGAGGCATGGCCACCATCCAGGGCCGCACCGGCGAGTGGGAATACGTCATCGGGCTCGAGGTGCACGCCCAGGTCACCTCGACCGCCAAGCTGTTCTCCGGTGCCGCCACCGATTTCGGCGCCGAGCCGAACACCCAGGTCAGTCTGGTCGACGCCGCCATGCCCGGCATGCTGCCGGTGATCAACCGCGTCTGCGTCGAGCAGGCGGTGAAGACCGGCATCGGCCTGGGCGCCCAGGTGAACCTCTACTCGGTCTTCGACCGGAAGAACTATTTCTACCCCGACCTGCCCCAGGGCTATCAGATCTCGCAGTTCTCGCAGCCGATCGTCGGCAGGGGCGAGGTCGAGATCGACCTGCCCGACGGCACCGTGAAGACCGTCGGCGTCACCCGCCTGCACCTGGAGCAGGACGCCGGCAAGAGCCTGCACGACCAGCATCCGCGCATGACCTTCGTCGACCTGAACCGGTCGGGCGTGGCGCTGATGGAGATCGTCTCGGAGCCCGACCTGCGCTCGCCGGAGGAGGCCGCCGCCTACCTGACGAAGCTGCGCGCCATCCTGCGCTATCTCGGCACCTGCGACGGCAACATGGAGCAGGGCTCGCTGCGCTGCGACGCCAACGTCTCGGTGCGGCGGCCGGGCGCCCCCTTCGGCACGCGCTGCGAGATCAAGAACGTCAACTCGATCCGCTATGTCCGCCAGGCGATCGAGTACGAGGCGCGCCGCCAGATCGAGATCCTGGAGGACGGCGGCAGCATCGACCAGGAGACGCGCCTGTTCGACCCGGGCCGCGGCGAGACCCGCGCCATGCGCTCGAAGGAGGAGGCGCACGACTACCGCTACTTCCCGGATCCGGACCTGCTTCCCCTGGAACTCGACGCCGCCTGGGTGGAAGGCGTCCGCGCCGCCATGCCCGAACTGCCAGACCAGAAGAAGAAGCGCTTCATGGCGGACTACGGCCTGTCCGCCTACGATGCCGGCGTGCTGGTCGCCGACCGCGACACGGCCGCCTTCTACGAGGCAGTGGCGAAGGGCCGCGACGGCAAGCTCGCCGCGAACTGGGTCATCGGCGATTATTTTTCCCTGCTCAACAAGTCGGGCTGCGGCCTCGCCGACGCGCCGGTGGACGCGGCCGGGCTGGGCGGCCTGCTCGACCTCGTCGCCGACGGCACCCTCTCCGGCCGCCTCGCCAAGGAGGTGTTCGAGGCGATGTGGGAGACGGGCAAGCCGGCCGCCGTCATCGTCGACGAGAAGGGCCTGCGCCAGATCTCCGACACCGGCGCGATCGAGACCGCCATCGACGAGGTCCTCGCCCGCGAGCAGGGCAAGCTCGCCGAATACCGCTCGGGCAAGGACAAGCTCTTCGGCTTCTTCGTCGGCCAGGTGATGAAGGCGACGGGCGGCAAGGCCAACCCGAAGCTGGTCAACGAACTGCTGAAGGCGAAGCTCTGAAGCCGGCCCAGGCGTCCGCTACACCCAGCCGAGTGTGGGCGGGCCCTCGTATCCGTGTTCCCAGACGAACCATGCGAACGCGATCATCCCACGCTGGGTGTAGGGGGTGCCCTCGCGGGGCAGGGCCAGTCGGTCCGACAGGACCCAGACACGCGCGAGCGGGCTCGTCTCGAACAGGCGCCGACGCCGTTGCCCTTCCAGGAAGACGAGCTTCAGGAACATCGCGACCTTGGCGTCTGTACGGCCGAGGGCGTGCTCCACGAAGGCCTGGCCGAGCGAATAGGGCGGGTTGGTGACGACGTTGGCGGCGCGGGTCCGGTAGTCCAGCAGGAAATCGACATTACCGGTCCCGTAGCCGCGGTCGACGAGATCCGTGCTCAGCACGCTGTGGCCATGCTCTTCGAGGACCCGGCTGATCGCGCCATCGCCGCAGGCGGGCTCCCATACCGTGCCGGCGAACTGCTCCACCGAGAGGAGCGCCAGAGTCGCCAAGCGCGGCGTCGGGTAGAAGTCGCCCCTGGGGCGGCCCGTGCTCTGGCCTACGATGGAGCGGTTGGACTTCACCCCCGCCGACCCTACCGCCCCATCCCGTACAGGATTCGGGCGCGGATAGTTTCCGGGATCGCGCGCAGTTCGGTGAGGATGGCCGCACCGTCCCAGTCACCCTCCCCATCGGCATCGAGGACCAGGTAGCCGACCTCGGCGTCGGTCTGGAGATACTGGGCGCCGATGTTGGCGCCGTGGCGGCCGAACACCTCGACCACGCGGGCGAGCACGCCCGGAGCGTTGCGGTGCATGTGCATGAAGCGGTATCCGCTGGGCCGCGGCGGCAGCTGCACCTGCGGAAACTCAACCGCGCCGAACGTGGCGCCCACGTCGCTGTAGTCCGCGAGCTTCTTCGCCACCTCCAGCCCGATGCGCGCCTGCGCCTCGGCGGTGCTGCCGCCGATGTGCGGGGTCAGGATGACGTTCGGCAGGCCGCGCAGCGGCGAGACGAACTCCTCGATCGAACTCTTCGGCTCGACCGGGAAGACGTCGATCGCCGCCCCCAGCAGGTGGCCGCCGCGCAGCGCGTCCGCGAGCGCGTCGAGGTCGACGACGTTGCCGCGCGAGGCGTTGACCAGGAAGGCGCCACGGCGCATGTCGCGGATCTGCGCGGCACCGATCATGCCGGCGGTGGCCGACGTCTCCGGGACGTGCAGCGACACCGCGTCGCTCTGCGCCAGCAGTTCGGCCAGCGTCTTCACCGGCTGCGCGTTGCCGAGCGGCAGCTTGTCCGTATGATCGAAATAGAGTACGCGCATGCCGAAGCTCTCGGCGATCAGGCCCAGCTGCGCACCGATATTGCCGTAGCCGACGATGCCCAGCGTCTTACCTCGCACCTCCCAGCTGTTCTCGGCCGACTTCAGCCATTCGCCGCGATGGGCCGCACGCGACTTCTCGAAGATGCCGCGCATCAGCATCACGACCTCGCCCATCACCAGTTCGGCGACGCTGCGCGTGTTGGAGAAAGGCGCGTTGAAGACCGGAATGCCGGCCCGCCGCGCGGCCGCCAGGTCGACCTGGTTGGTGCCGATGCAGAAGCAGCCCACCGCGATCAGCCGGTCCGCGCCGGCCAGCACCTCCGCAGTGACCTGGGTGCGCGAGCGGATGCCCAGTATGTGTACGCCGCGCAGCCGCTCGATCAGGTCCCGCTCCGCGAGGGCGCGCGGCATCTCCTCGATCGTGGTATAGCCGGCATCGGCCAGATGCTGCACCGCCGACAGGTGCACGCCCTCCAGCAACAGCACACGGATCTTGTTCTTCGACAGGGACAGTTTGCGCATGGTGCTCGGCTCGATCTGACTGGCCACCGGCTGCGTGCAACGAAATTGGACGCGGGCCGGCGGGGGCGCTCGGGGCGCTTTCCTATCACGCTCGCACGGTTCGCGTCGCGGTCCGCGGCGACGGCCGAAGAATGAAGAAGCCGGTGCGACCGACTACGTTGATGTTACCCTAACATCGGAGGAAACGGTGGCTATCGAGCTCTTTCACTGGCCCGGAATCCAGGGGCGCGGCGAGTTCGTCCGCATGGCACTCGAAGATGCCGGCGCCGACTATGTCGACGTGGCGCGGGGACCCCGCGGCGTGGCGCTCATGTCGGCGCTGATGGATGCGACGGGCGACGGCAACCCGCGCCCGCCGCTGGCGCCACCCTTCATCCGCGACGGCGATCTGCTGATCGGCCAGACCGCGGCGATCCTCCTCCATCTCGGCCCGCGCCTGGCCCTCGTGCCCGCCGACGAGCCGGAGCGGACGTGGATCCATCAGGTGCAGCTGACCATTGGGGACCTGGTGGACGAGGCACACGACGCGCACCATCCGATCGCCTCGGGACTCTACTACGAGGACCAGAGGGCCGAGGCGGCACGCCGGGCGGAGGATTTCCGGACGACCCGCATGCCGAAATATCTCGGCTGGTTCGAGCGGCTGCTGGCGCGCGCTCCCGACGACGGCCCCTATCTGCTGGGCCGGAGCGCGACCTATGCCGACCTGTCGCTGTTCCAGGTTCTGGAGGGGCTGGTCTACGCCTTTCCGAACGCCATGCGCGGGCTCCTACCGGGACTGCCGCGCCTCTGCCGCCTGAACGAGACCGTCGCCGAGCGGCCCCGCATCGCCGCCTATCTGGCGAGCGAGCGCCGCATTCCGTTCAACGAGCAGGGGATTTTCCGCCGTTATCCGGAACTCGACCCGTGACGCTTGCGGCGCCCCTGCCGCGCCCGCATAATCGGTAAAAGACGAAGAGGACAAAGATGACCGAAACGATCAAAGTGTTCTGGCAGCCGGCCTGAACCAGTTGCCTGAAACTCAAAGAGTTTCTCTCGGTCCGTGGGATCGGGTTCCAATCGGTGAACATCGCGGAGAGCCCCGAAGGGCTCGACGAGTTGCGTCGGCTCGGCATTCGCACCATTCCTGTGGTCACGCGCGGCGACGCCTTCGTGTTCGGCCAGTCGCTGAAGGACGTCGCCGCCTTCCTGGGCATCGCCATGGAGGCGCGACAGGAACTGCCGGCCGCGGAGATCGCCCGCCGCATGGACACGATCCTGGCGGCGGCAGAGCGTTTCGTGCGCCAGATGCCGGACGAACTCCTGGTCCACAAGGTGCCGAATCGCGACCGAACCTACCGGGTGCTGACGCACCACATCTTCCGCATCCCGGAGTCCTTCATCGAGGTCGCCGACGACGGCACGCTCCTGGCCGAATCGCTGGTCGCGCCGCCGCCGGACGACATGCGGAGCGTCGCGCAGATCGCGGACTACGGTGCGGACGTGCGGCGCCGGGTGGCGGCCTGGTGGGCGTCGGACCCGTCCCGACCCGACGACCGGCCGGTCTCGACCTATTTCGGCTCCCATCCGCTGCGCGAGGTGATGGAGCGGACCGCCTGGCACTCCGGCCAGCATGTCCGCCAGCTGATGGCGATACTGGAGATGGAAGGGATCCGACCGGAACGGCCGCTCGGCCCCGCCGACTTCGACGGGCTGCCCCTGCCGGAGAAGGTCTGGGACGAGTAGCGCGGCGTCGGGCGCTGCCGGGGACGGACCGCCGGCCTCGGTCAGCCGGCCCCGGTCGGCTTGTCGCGCGTCCGCGGCTGGGCTACATGCCCCGGCAGTAACGACGGACCTGGAACCGCCCGCATGGATGCGCCCGCACCGCTCCCCGAGCGCCTGATCGCCGCGATCCGCGACGTCGTCGGCCCGCGCGGCCTGGTGACCGACGCGGCCGAACTCGCACCGCACCTGGTGGAGATGCGCGGCCTCTATCGCGGCGCCACCCCCCTGCTCGTGCGGCCGGAATCGACCGAGGCGGTCGCTCAGGTCGTGCGACTCTGCGCCGAGGCGGGGGTGCCGATCGTGCCGCAGGGCGGCAACACCAGCCTGTGCGGCGGGTCGATCCCGTTCGAGCAGGGCCGCGAGATCATCCTCAGCCTGTCGCGCATGAACCGCATCCGCGACGTCGACACGCTCGACTACACGATCACGGTCGAGGCCGGCTGCATCCTGCAGAACATCCAGCAGGCTGCGGCCGACGCCGACCGGCTGTTCCCGCTGAGCCTCGGGGCCGAGGGCAGTTGCCAGATCGGCGGCAACATCGCGACCAATGCCGGCGGCATCAACACGCTGCGCTACGGCAACATGCGCGACCTCGTGCTGGGCGTCGAAGTGGTGCTGCCGGACGGGCGGATCTGGGACGGGCTGCGCCGGTTGCGCAAGGACAATACCGGCTACGACCTGAAGCAGCTCTTCATCGGCGGCGAGGGCACGCTCGGCATCGTCACGGCGGCCGTGCTCAAGCTGTTCCCGCGCCCGAAGGAGGAGGTGACCGCGATCTGCGCCGTCTCCTCCCTGCCCGGCGTCGTCGACCTGCTGTCGCGCGTGCGGTCCGGCACGGGCGACCAGGTCAGCGCCTTCGAGTACATGGCGCGCTTCTGCATCGACCTGGCGACGAAGCACATCCAGGGCGTGCGCGATCCCTTCGCGCAGCGCTACGAGCACTACGCCCTGATGCGCGCCGGCGCCGGCCGCGCCGACAGCGGCCTGCGCGAGATCATGGAGGAGGTGCTGGCCACCGCCATGGAGGAAGGCCTCGTGCTCGACGCCGTGCTGGCCGAGAGCGAGCAGCAGGTGAAGGACCTGTGGCGGATCCGCGAGGCCGTGGTCGAGGGCCAGATCCCCGAGGGCGGCAGCATCAAGCACGACGTGTCGGTGCCCGTCTCGCGCATCGCCGCCTTCATCGAGGAAGCCGGCAAGGCGGTGGAGAAAACCATCCCGGGGGCACGCCCCTGCCCGTTCGGCCACATCGGCGACGGCAACATCCACTACAACGTCACCCAGCCGGTCGGTGCCGACAAACAGGCCTATCTCGCGCGGTGGTACGAACTGAACGAGGCCGTGCACGACATCGTCGTGGCGATGGGCGGCAGCATCAGCGCCGAACACGGCATCGGTCGGCTCAAGCGCGGCGAACTCGCCCACTACAAGAGCCCGGTGGCCCTCGACCTGATGCGGCGGATCAAGGATGCGTTCGATCCGGCCGACATCATGAATCCGGGAAAAGTCGTTCCCGAGCCGTGATCGGAATCGGCCCCGTCGTATAGACCAGCCCGACCAGGAGCGTGTCGACCGTCTTGCCGTCGTCCGAGAGCGGCAGGATCAAGGTCTCATAGGGGTGCCGGTCGGCGCCGGCGACGCGGTCCCCCGTGGCGCCGAATGGGTCGCCCACACGCGAGACATGGGCGAAGGTCCTGGCTGCGAGCCGCCGGAAGGCTTCGTCCGGATGGTCGTCGAGCAGGCGCCCGGTCAACTCCATCCCGATCCGCTCGGCCAGGGCGGTGCCGTGCAGGCGCACGCGGAAGCCCGCGCGCCCCGGCATCACTTCGATCAGCAGCAGGTTCCCCAGTATGAAGGGAAGCTGCAACGGATCCACCTCCCGACGCGTCGGGTAGCGCCGCCCACGGCGGAGCCCGTCCCAGTACGCATAGAGTCGGCGCAGACGCTCGTCTCCGATGGCGTCCGGCAACCGCAGTACCTGATTGTCCGTCACCCCTCCCCGACCGCTTTCCGCCCGCCCCCAGCGCAGCCCCTGGATCCTATCACCGCCGGCGGCGTCTTGCCCACGAAACCCCGCTCTCCGACGGTCGATCCGGCGGCACCGCGCGTTGACGAAAGCGCGCCGACGCGTCACTTCAGGATCGAACGACCGCCTGCCGGAGAGGATCCCATGGCCGACTATCGCGCCCCCATCGAAGAAATGCGCTTCGTGCTGCGCGAGGTGGCGGGCCTGGACGAGGTCGCGGCCCTGCCCGGCTGCGGCGATGCGACGCCGGAACTCGTCGACGCCGCGCTGGAGGAAGCCGGGAAACTGGCGGCGGGCGTGCTGGCGCCGCTCAACCGCAGCGGCGACCGCACGGGCGCACGCCTGGAGAACGGCGTGGTCCGCACGCCCGACGGGTTCCGCGACGCCTACCGGGCTTTCGTCGAGGGCGGCTGGAACGGCGTGCCCTTCGACCCCGAGTTCGGCGGTCAGGGCCTGCCCTGGCTGGTTTCGAGTGCCCTCAACGAGATGTGGTCGTCCGCGAATCTCTCCCTGTCCCTCTGCCCGTTGCTGACCCAGGGCGCCATCGACCTGCTGACCGAGCACGGCAGCGCCGAGCAGAAGGCGACCTACCTCGCCAAGATGATCTCCGGCGAGTGGACCGGCACCATGAACCTGACCGAGCCGCAGGCGGGCTCCGACGTCGGCGCGCTGCGTACGCGCGCCATGCGCGACGGCGACCGCTACCGCATCACCGGCCAGAAGATCTTCATCACCTATGGCGAGCACGACTTCACCGACAACATCGTGCACATGGTGCTGGCCCGGACGCCCGACGCGCCATCCGGCGTCAAGGGCATCTCGCTCTTCATCGTGCCGAAATACCTGCCCGAACCGGACGGCACCCCCGGCGAGCGCAACGACCTGCGCGTCGCCTCGATCGAGCACAAGCTCGGCATCCACGCCAGTCCGACCTGCGTCATGGCCTATGGCGACGACGGCGGCGCGGTGGGCTTCCTGATCGGCGAGGAATGCCGGGGCATCGAGTACATGTTCACGATGATGAACAATGCCCGCCTGGGTGTCGGCCTCCAGGGCGTGGCGATCGCGGAGCGCGCTCTGCAGCAGGCGCGCGCCTTTGCCGGCGAACGCACCCAGGGCCGCGATCCCGGCGGCCGAGGCGAAGGACCGGTGCCGATCGTCCGCCATCCCGACGTCCGGCGCATGCTGCTCGACATGCGCGCGCGAACCGAGGCGGTGCGCGCGCTGGCCTACTATGCGGCGGCCGCCCTCGACCGCGCCCGGCGCGAGCCGGATGCCGAGCGGCGCCGTGCCGTCCAGGCGCGCGTCGACCTGCTCATCCCGATCGTGAAGGCCTGGTCCACGGACACCGGCGTCGAGGTCGCCTCGACCGGCGTGCAGATCCATGGCGGCATGGGCTTCATCGAGGAGACGGGTGCCGCCCAGCACTATCGGGACGCCCGCATCGCGCCGATCTACGAGGGCACCAACGGCATCCAGGCGCTCGATCTCTTCGGCCGAAAGCTGCTGCGCGACCGCGGCGCCGCGATGCGCGATTTGATCGCGGAGATGCGGGCCATCGACGGCGACCTCGCGGCCTCGCCCGGCGACGACGTGGCGGCGGTGCGCCGGTCGCTCGCCGCGGGGATCGACGCGCTGGAGGCCGCCACCGACGGCCTGCTGGCTGCCGCCGGCGAGGACCCGATCGCGGCCTCGGTCGGTGCTACGGCCTATCTGCGGCTGACGGGGACCGTGGTCGGCGGCTGGCTTATGGCGCGCGGCGCGTTGGCCGCCAACCGGCGCCTTGCGGAGGGGGACGGCGATCCGGCCTTTCTGGAGGCGAAGCTGGTGACCGCCCGATTCTATGCCGAGCAGGTGCTGCCGACCGGGACCGCCCTGCTCGGCCCGATCGTCGCGGGCGGCCGCACCGTGATGGCGCTTGCGGAAGAACAGATCTGAAGCCGCCGAGCGTTATAGACGCGGAGGCGGTGGGCGCCCATCTTTGGAGCGGCGCGCGGTCCGTGCTATAGCTTCGTCCGGAACCGGACGGGGTATGGTGGGGCTCGTCCGCGGCGCGAGGCCGGCTCATCGCCCGGCGGCGTTGCCGATCCGCAGTCGGAGAGACCCTGAGACCCATGCACCTGCCCAAGCCCGCGCGCAGCACCCTCCGCGTCGCCGCCGTCATCGCCGTCTCTCTCGGCCTCGCCGCCTGCGGCGGTAGCCGGGAGCCCGAATATGTCGAGCGTCCCGTGGAGGAACTCTACAACGACGGCATGGACGCGCTGGACGCCGGCAACTACCAGACGGCGGCGCGCCTGTTCGACGAGGTCGAGCGCCAGCACCCCTACTCCGCCTGGGCGACCAAGGCGCAGCTGATGGCCGCGCACGCCCATTACGAGAACGATTCCTTCGATGAAGCGATCGTCGCGCTCGACCGGTTCATCCAGCTCCACCCGGGCAGCCCGGACATCGCCTTCGCCTACTATCTGCGGGCGATGACCTACTACAAGCAGATCACGGACGTCGGCCGCGACCAGCGCGTGACGGCACTCGCGATGAACGCGCTCGACGAGGTCGTCCGCCGCTTTCCGAATACCGATTATGCGCGCGATTCGGCCCTGAAGCTCGATCTGACCCGCGACCATCTCGCGGGCAAGGAGATGGAGATCGGCCGGTTCTACCTGAAGCGGCGCGGCTGGCTGGCGGCGATCAACCGGTTCAAGACGGTCGTCGACGAGTATCAGACGACGACGCACGTCCCCGAGGCGCTCCACCGCCTGACCGAAGCCTATCTGGCACTCGGCCTGCGTGATCAGGCCTATCAGGTGGCGTCGGTCCTCGGCCACAACTATCCGGGCAGCGAGTGGTACATCGACAGCTACGCCCTGCTCGAGGGCGTCGACGTCCGCCCGCCGGAGGAGCGGCCCGGCATGGTGCGCCGCGCCTGGAACAGCATCTTCTGACGGGAGCATGCTGACGGCGCTTTCCATACGGGACGTCGTCCTCGTCGAGCGCCTGGACCTCTCCTTCGCGCGGGGCCTCTGCGCCCTCACCGGCGAGACCGGCGCGGGCAAATCGATCCTGCTCGATGCGCTCGGGCTGGCCCTCGGCGCCCGCGCCGAGGCCGGGCTGGTCCGAGCCGGCACGGAGCGGGCGGCGGTCACCGCCGGCTTCGACCTGCCGCGCCATCACCCGGCGTTCGCTTTGCTCGCCGAACAGGGCCTGCCGGACGAGGAGATGATCCTGCGCCGCGTGGTCACGCCGGACGGGCGGAGCCGCGCCTTCGTCAACGATGAGCCGATATCGGTCGGGCTGCTGCGCCAGATCGGCGAGACCCTGGTCGAGGTGCAGGGCCAGTTCGACACGCGCGGCCTGCTGGACCCGGTCAGCCACCGCCCGATGCTGGACGCCTTCGGCGCCCACGACGCGGCACTCGGCGCGACCGGGGCGGCCTGGCGGGCTTGGCGCAACGCACTCGACGCCTGGCAGCGCACCCGGGACGACGCCGCGGCGGCCCGCCGCGACGAAGAAATGCTGCGCGCTGCGCTGGAGGAACTCGACGCGCTCGATCCCCGTGACGGTGAAGAGCAGGAACTCGCCGACCTGCGCATCACGCTCGGCGCACGCGAGAAGATCGTCGAGGCGCTCAACACGGCGACGGCCGAGTTGGCCGGCGGCGGCCGCAGCGTCGATACCGTCCTGCGCGCCGCCCAGCGCGCCCTGGAGCGAGTCGTGGAACAGGCCGGCGGCCTGATCGACGAGCCGCTGGCCGCGCTGGAGCGCGCCTCCATCGAGATCGCCGAGGCGAGCGCCGGGATCGACGCCGCGAGCAGCCGCATCGAGAGCGACGGCGGCCGTCTCGAAGAGGTGGAGGAGCGGCTCTACGCCTTGCGCGGCGTCGCCCGGAAACACGGCGTCGCCGCCGACGAACTGCCCGGCCTGCGCACGGACATGCACAAGCGGCTGGAGGCGCTGGAGGGCGGCGACACGGCGCTGGGGCGCCTGGAGGCCCAGGCCGCCGCGGCACGGGCGGCCTACGCCGCCGCCGCCGTCGCACTGACCGCCGCACGGCGCGAGGCGGCGGCCCGGCTCGACCGCGCCGTCGCGGCGGAACTCGCGCCGCTGAAGCTCGGCAGGGCGGCCTTCCGCACGCGCCTCGACGCCCAGCCGGAGGAGGG
>JBKBLL010000017.1:0-28696 GCA_046296375.1 Alphaproteobacteria bacterium
TCGCCGCACCCCTGCGCGGCGGGGGGGTGGGCTGGTTGGCCCCGGCGGTGGGCGCCGTATTCTGGGGCGACATCGTCGGGTCCGTGGTCATCCTCCTCGTGTGGGGCGCACTCGCCAGCCGACGCGGGCGATGAATCGACTGGGACGCTGAACCGGCGGGCGTCAGACCGCCGCATCGATACAGAGCGCGAGCCGCCTGCGGCCGGCCGCCGCGATGCGTGGCGACCGGTGCAGCAGGCGTCCCGAGGGTCCGCCGGGATAGAGCAGCCCCTTGTAGATGCCGACGCTCAGCCGGCGCTGGCGGCCGACCGCCTGCACCCCGCCATCCTCGCCGCGGGCGCACCGC
The DNA here is from genome assembly GCA_046296375.1 of Alphaproteobacteria bacterium. Classification (GTDB taxonomy): domain Bacteria; phylum Pseudomonadota; class Alphaproteobacteria; order JAJUGE01; family JAJUGE01; genus Constrictibacter. Next base: position 347 of record JBKBLL010000017.1, read on the forward strand.
TGCTCTATGCGCTCTGGCGCGCCGATCCGCCGCGCGATGCGGGGGGCTGGCGACGGGCGGGGCGGGCAATGGCGCCCTACCTCCTGCTCACCGCCGCGCTGCTCGCCGCCCGCGACGACCTCGGCAATGCCGAGGTCGAGGCGATCCTGCGCACCACGTTCGATCGGGTCGACTTCGTCGCAGCGGGCAGCGCCGCGGGTGCCCTCGTCTCGCGGCGGCGCGCGCTGACCGGCCTGCCGCTGCCGCTGCACCCGGCCGCCGAGGCCTTCTTCGGCGCGGCCCCGGCGGACTGACGGCAGGGGTCGGCGCGAACCGGGCGCAGACGGCGCAGCGAAGCTGGTCTCGCCCCCGGACGGCGGATACTATCGCGCTTTCACCCGCCCTCGCGGAGACTGCTTCCATGCGCGACTTTCACAGTCCCGGCCGGTCGACCGCCCGTTCCACGCGGGCCATGGCGGCCACCTCGCAGCCGGCGGCGACACTCGCCGCGATCGAGGTGCTGCGGGCCGGCGGCAACGCGGTCGACGCCGCGGTCGCCGCCTGCGCCGTCCTCTGCGTGGTCGAGCCGGAATCGACCGGCATCGGCGGCGACTGCTTCTGCCTCTACGCGCCCGCCGGAACGGGCAAGGTCATCGCGCTGAACGGCTCCGGCCATGCACCCCAGGCGGCGACCGCCGACTGGTACCGCGAGCGCGGCATCGCGGCCCTGCCGGACATGACCCCGCATGCCGTCACGGTGCCCGGGGCTATCGACGCCTGGACGCGCCTCGTCGCCGATCACGGCCGCAAGGGGCTGGACGAACTGCTGCAGCCCGCCATCCGCTACGCCGAGGAGGGCTTCGCCGTGCATGGCCGCGTCGCGCTCGACTGGGAGGCGGAGGCGGACAAGTTGAACAGGGACGAGGCCGCGGCACGGCTCTTCGGCCGGCCCCTCGCCGAGGGAACGCGCTTCGTCCAGAAGGAACTGGGCCGTACGCTCCGGCTGATCGCCGAAGGCGGGCGCGACGCCTTCTATACGGGCGAGATCGCGGAGGACATCGTCGGGCATCTGCGGGCCAAGGGCGGCCTGCATACGCTGGACGACTTCGCGGCCCAGCGATGCGAGTATGTGGAGCCCATCGCGACAGACTATCGCGGCTACACGGTGCACGAGTGCCCGCCGAACGGCGTCGGCGTGATCGCGCTGCTGATGCTGAACCTCCTGGAGGGTTACGACCCGGCGCCGGGCGGACCGCTGTCGGTCACCCGCCTGCACCGGCTGATCGAGGCGACCCGCCTCGCCTACCGCGACCGCAACGCGTTCGTCGCCGACCCGCGGATGTCGGACGTACCGGTTCAGCACCTGCTCGACAAGGGGTACGCGGCGGCGCTGCGCGGCCATCTGCGCGACGATGCCGCGATGGCGGATCTGCCGCCGCCCGGCCTGCCGCCGCACGAGGACACGGTCTATCTCTGCGTCGTCGACGAGGACGGTAACGCCTGCTCCTTCATCAACTCGCTGTTCAAGTCGTTCGGCAGCGGCATCATGGCGCCCAGGTCCGGCGTCCTGCTGCAGAATCGCGGCCTCGGCTTCGTTCTCGATCCCGACCATCCGAACTGCATCGCTCCGCGCAAGCGCCCGATGCACACAATCATTCCGGGAATGCTGACGAAGGGCGGCGAGGCCGTGATGCCCTTCGGAGTGATGGGCGGCCACTATCAGCCCGTGGGCCACTCCTGGCTGCTGACCAGCATCTTGGACTACGGCCTCGACCCCCAGGCCGGCATCGACCTCGCCCGGCTGTTCGCCTTCGAGGGGCTGGTGGAGGTCGAGCGCGGCATCGGCTCCGAGACGTGCGAGGCGCTGACCCGCCTCGGCCACAGTCTGAAGCCGATCGACAAGCCGCACGGCGGCGGGCAGGCGATCTGGATCGACCGCGCGCGCGGCACGCTCGCCGGCGGTTCGGACCCCCGCAAGGACGGGCTGGCGCTGGGCTACTGAGGGCCGAGACCGACCGCGGCGGGGATACCGGCCCGCTGCTTGCGTGTTCGCAGGACGCACCGCCGATCGTGGATCCGAGCGCCGCATGACCACCGCAGCAGCATCCGCCACCGGGCGCGAGGTCCGCGCCATCGGTCTCGTCACCGGTGCGCACTTCCTCAGCCATTTCTACCAACTGGCGCTGCCGCCGCTGTTCCCGCTGATGGCCGAGATCTACGGACTGAGCTATCTGCAGCTCGGCGTGATCATGACGGTGGCGGGCGTGTCCACCGGACTGTCGCAGACGCCCGTGGGCTTCCTCGTCGACCGGGTGGGGGCCCGCAACCTGCTGATCGGCGGGCTCGCCCTCTACGCCGTCGCGATCGGCGCGTTCGGTCTGACGGAAAACTACTGGATCATGCTCCTGCTGGCGGCGCTCGGCGGACTCGGCAATTCGGTGTTCCACCCGGCGGACTTCTCGATCCTGTCCGCCTCGGTCGACAAGGGGCGTCTCGGCCGTGCCTTCAGCTACCATGCCGTCAGCGGGAATCTGGGTTGGGCCGCGGCACCCATCGTGATGATCGCGCTGGCGCAGATCTTCGGCCTGCAGGTGGCGTTCCTGGCGGCGGGCGCGGCGGGCCTCGTCGTGGCCACGCTCCTCGCCAGCCAGTTCCACCGGCTGGCGGAGGAGAGCGGCGGCCGCAAGGGCGGCCACAGTGGCGGCAAGGATGCCGCGGGGGCCCAGGCGGGCGGCGAGTTGAAGTCCGGCATCGCCCTGCTGCTGTCGCGCCCGGTGATGATGTGCTTCCTGTTCCAGTGCGTGTTCGCCATGGCCTTCGGCGGCATCCGCAATTTCAGCGTCGCCGCGCTGGACGTGCTCTACGGCGTGCCGCTGGCGGTCGTGACCACCGCCCTCAGTGCCTATCTGGTGGGCAGTTCCTTCGGCAACCTGGTCGGCGGCTGGCTGGCCGACAAGACCGAACGGCCGTTGCTGCTCTTCGTCGTGATCGTGCTCCTGGTCTCGGCGCTGACCGGCATCGTCGGCATGATCGCACTGCCCTTCGTCGTGCTCACCGTCCTCTTCGGCGTCGCCGGTACCCTGCAGGGCAGCCTGCTGCCGTCCCGCGACCTGCTGGTGCGATCGGTGGCACCGCCCGGGCAGATCGGCAAGGTGTTCGGCTTCGTGTCGAGCGGGCTCGGCCTGGGGGGCGCGGTGACGCCGGTGCTCTACGGCTGGGTGATGGACAATGGCGATCCGCGCTGGGTCTTCTACGGCAGCGCGCTGTTCATGCTGCTGGCGCTCGCCACCTATGTCGAGACGAACCGTCAGGTCGTGCGCCGCTGAAGGGGGGATGACCGCCCCGCCGCCGATCGCCTAAGCTTCCGACCATCATCGGCGCAGGCGGCCATCAAGGCCGCGCCGTTCGGTGGGAGGAAACGAAACATGGGCAAATCGAAACCCTGGCTGCTGGCCGGAATGGCGGCCGCTGCAGCCGCCGGCGCGGCCTGCTCGGCGCAGGCCGCCGAGAAGATCACCTGGAACCTGTCGACCTGGGGTCCGCCGCGCGCCGTGACCGCCGGTGCGGAGACGCTGGCCCGTCACGTCGAGGAGCAGACGGGCGGCAACTTCACCATCCGCATCCATTATGGCGAGGCGATCTCGCCGTCGCGCGAGAATCTGGACGGGCTGCGGATCGGCGCGTTCGAGATGGCGATGATCTGCACCTCCTATCATCCCGGCAAGAACCCGGCGATGACCGCGCTGGATCTCCCCTTCCTGCCCATGCCGACGCTGGAGATCCAGCAGGCGGCCTCCGAGGCCTTCTATCAGCATCCGGCGGTCAAGGCGGAGATGGCGCGCTGGGACGCGGAGGTCACCTTCCGCTCGCTGCTGCCCCAGTCCGAGTTCATGGGCGGCGGCCCCGCCCCGACCAGGCTGGAGGACTGGAAGGGCATGCGGGTGCGCGCGCTGGGCGGCACCGGCCAGGCGATGGCCAAGATCGGCGCCGTCCCGACCACCGTACCGGCACCCGACGTCTATACCGGGATCGAGCGCGGCATGTTCCAGGCGGCGGCGTTCCCGTTCAGCTACTCGCACGGCGCCTACAAGATCCACGAGGTATCGCGCTGGTATACCTTCAATATGGCACCGGGCTCGAACCACTGCCCGACCGTACACAGTATCGCCGCGTTCGAAAAGCTTCCCTCCGAATATAAAAAGATATTCGGGGATGCGAAGCCGCAGGTCTACAAAGATCTGATCCAGGCCTACAAAGAAGCCGACGACAAGTACATACCGATCTTCGACCAGGCCGGGCTGCAGCGGATCGTCTACAGCGACGAGCAGCTCGCCGCCCTGCAGGAGGTCGGCGCCGGACCGGTGTGGGACGACTGGGTGAAGGACATGGAGGGCAAGGGCGTGCCCGGGCGCGAGCTGCTCGATCTCGTCCTGGAGGAGTCGAAGAAGGCGGCCGGCTCCTGACGGTAGCCGCCGGGCGGAGCACCATGCTCCGCCCGGCGGTCACTCCCGCAGGTGGCCGAAGGCGATCATGGCGATCAGCCCGGCCACGGCACCGCTGATTCCACCGACGAAGACGCCGTAGAGGCGGGCCTCCGGGTGCGACAGGGCCCCGACGGCAGCACCCGCCAGCAGCGGCACGAGGATGTAGAGGGCGAATGTGCCCATGTCGGGTGCGGTTCGGTCCATCGTCTCGCGGCGGCAATCGGCAGGCCGCCCCAGATACAGGCAAAGCCGCGAAAATGCACGCCGGTCGGCGTGTTGGAGGCCCTGCGGTTTCAGCCTTCGACCGAGACCAGGCTGACGTCGTAGCCCCACAGGATGCGGACATGCTGCAGGACCTGGTCGCGCGCAGGCTGGGCGAGCGGCACGCCGTCCCGCATGGTGTGGCGCAGTTCGAGCTTGCGGTCGCCGCGCAGATCGACGTCGACCACCTGTATGTCCGGCTCGTGCGTCGACAGGTCGTAGGAGCGGGCGAGCGCATCGCGGACATGGCGGTAGCCGCGCTCGTCGTGGATGCCGCTGACGACATAGTAGGGGGCTTCGCCGTCGTCGCCGAGGGCGAAGAGCTTCATCTTGCGGATGAGGGCCGGGCTCAGATACTGGCGGATGAAGGACTCGTCGCGATAGTTCGCCCAGGCATAGCGCAGGGTGCCGCGCCAGTCGCCCGACCCGGCGAGGTCGGGAAACCAGTCCCGGTCCTCCGGCGTCGGTTGCGTACAGATGCGCCGGATGTCTTCCATCATGGCGTAGCCGAGCGCATAGGGGTTGATGCCGCCATAGCGTCGATCGTCGAAATCGGGCTGGAACACGACGTTGGCGTGGTTGTGCAGGATCTCCAGCATCGCCCCCTCCGTGAGGAGGCCCTGTTCGTACAGCGCTCCGGTGATGTAGTGGTGGACGAAGGTGGCGCAGCCCTCGTTCATCACCTTGGTCTGCTTCTGCGGGTAGAAATACTGCGCGATGTCACGGACGATGTGCAGCAGCGTCCGCTGCCAGGGCTCCAGGATCGGGCTGTTGTGCTCGATGAAATAGAGCAGGTTCTCTTCCGGCAGCTTGAGACGGCGGCGCCGGTCGCCGAGTCGCGTCTCCGCCTCGCCGTGGTCGGCGGTGTCCGGCGCCTGCGGCACCGTCCGCCAGAGGTCGTTGAACGTGCGCTGCTCATAGTCGCGGCGGTCCTGCTCGCGCTGCTCGCGCATGCGGGGCGTCGGCTCGGGCGGCCTGTGATAGCGGAACACGCCCTGGTCCATCAGGGCGTGCGCCGCATCCAGGATGCGCTCCACGGCGTCGATTCCGTGCTGCTCCTCGCAGCGCGCCACATAGCCCTTGATCCAGGACAGGTACTCCAGGATCCCCTCGGCGTCCGTCCACTGCCGGAAGAGGTAGTTGTTCTTGAAGAAGTGGTTGTGGCCGAAGGCGGCGTGCGCCATCACCAGCGTCTGCATCGCCATGGAGTTCTCCTCCATGTTGTAACTGATGCAGGGGCTGGAATTGATGACGATCTCGTAAGCGAGCCCGGAATAGCCCTTGCGATACATCTTCTCCTGCTGGACGAAATGCTTGCCGAACGACCAGTGCCGGTACATCAGCGGCAGCCCGATCGACGCATAGGCATCCAGCATCTGTTCGGACGAGATGATCTCGACCTGGTTCGGATACACGTCGAGGCCGAGATCGTCGAGCGCGATCCGCTCGATCGCGTCATAGGTCCGGCGCAGGGTGTCGAAGTTCCAGTCGGAACTCTCGAACAGGGGTCGGACGGCGGTCGTGGTACTCATACGCTCATCCTCGGCACCGGCCGGTGGTCGGCGCCTCTACCGGGTCACGTCTTCTCGCGGGCGAACAGTTCCCGGAACACGGGATAGATGTCGCCGGGCCGCGCGATGCGCTTCATGTCGAAGTTGCCGAACTTCTCCTCCACGGCCGCATAGGCGTTCCACAGTGCCGCGCCGTGCGCGGCGTTGCGGAAAACGTCGATCTCGCGTTCGTCGAGGATCTCGACATAGGCGTAATACTGGCACAGCGGCATCAGGTGGCGCTCCAGCAGGGCCACGCAGGCGGCGCCGTCGCCCGGATAGTTGTCGCCGTCCGAGGCCTGGGCCGCATAGATGTTCCACTGATCGGCTGGATAGCGCTCGCGCACGACCCGCAGCATCTCGTTCAGGGCCGAACTCACGACGGTGCCGCCGGTCTCGCGGCTATAGAAGAAGGTCTCCTCGTCGACCTCCTGCGCCTCGTGGGTATGGCGGATGAAGACGACCTCGATACGCTCGTAGCGGCGCTGCAGGAACAGGTGCAACAGCATGAAGAAGCGCTTGGCGAGGTCCTTCTCGCGCTCGCCCATCGAACCGGACACGTCCATCAGGCAGAACATGACGGCGCGCGTGTTCGGCTCGGGGTGCCGCTGGAAATCGCGATAGCGGATGTCCAGCGGATCGATATAGGGAACCCAGCGCCGACGCCGTTCCAGCGCTTCGAGTTCGTCGTGCAGCTCCCGCAGACGCGCCGCCGCGGCACCGCCCGGCAGCAGGTCGCGCTCGAGATCGATGATCTCGCGGCGCAGCCGCTCGACGTCGGCCTCCTCGGGGCGCTTGAGCGAGATGCGCCGGGCGAAACTGTTGCGCATGGTGCGCAGCACGTCGAGATTGGCCGGATTGCCGACATTGGTGAAGCCGGCGCGGCGGCGCGTGAAGGCCGTGATCTCGCGCAGGTTGGTCTTGACCAGGTCGGGCAGTTCCAGGTCCTCGAAGAAGATGTCGAGGAATTCCTCGCCCGTCAGGGTGAACTGGAAATCGTCCTGACCGCCGCCCTGGTTCGCGGGATCGCCGCCGCTCCCCGCTCCGCCCCCCTGGGGCGGCTTCTTGATCCGGTCGCCGCTCTCGAACTCGCGGTTGCCGCTCAGCACCCGGCTGCGGCGGCCGCCGGCGTCGGCGTGGCGCAGACGGGGTTCGCCGATGCCCTTGGTCGGGATGGAGATCGTCTCGCCGCCGGCGGGATCGCTGATCCGGCGCTCCCGCACCGAGCGGCTCACGACCTCCTTGATCTGGCCCCGCGCCCGCTGCATGAAGCGCTGCCGGTTGCCCAGATTCTTGTCTTTCGGGTTCGGGCGGCGGTCTATGAAGTGGGCCATGGACGATGCCTCCGTCACCCGGCCTTGTTCACGCGCATGTACCACTCGACGAGACGGCGGACCTGACGCTCGGTATAGCCGCGACGGACGAGCCGGCTGACGAACTCGTGGTGCTTGCGGTCGGTGTCGCTGTCCTTCTTGCTGCCGAAGCTGATGACCGGCAGCAGGTCCTCGATCTGCGAGAACATCCGCTTCTCGATGACCTCGCGCAGCTTCTCGTAGCTCGTCCAGGACGGATTGCGCCCGTCGTTCTGTGCCCGGGCCCGCAGGGCGAACTTCACCACCTCGTTGCGGAAGTCCTTGGGATTGGCGACGCCGGCGGGCTTCTCGATCTTGGCCAGTTCCTGGTCGAGGATCTCACGGTCGAAGATCTGCCCGGTATCCGGATCCTTGAAATCCTGCTCCTCTATCCAGGCATCGGCATAGGATATGTACCGGTCGAAGAGATTCTGGCCGTAATCGTTGTAGGATTCCAGGTAGGCCTTCTGGATCTCGTTGCCGATGAACTCCGCGTAGCGCGGCGCCAGCTCCGACTTGATGAAGTCGAGATACTTCTTCTCCTGCTCCTTCGCGAACTGCTCCCGCTTGATCGCGTGCTCCAGCACGTACATCAGATGGACAGGATCGGCGGCGACTTCGTCGCTGTCGAAGTTGAACGTCTCCGACAGGATCTTGAAGGCGAAGCGGGTCGAGGTGCCGGTCATGCCCTCGTCGACGCCCGCCGCGTCGCGATACTCCTGCATCGACTTGGCCTTGGGCCCGGTGTCCTTCAGGTTCTCGCCGTCATAGACGCGCATCTTGGTGACGAGGTTGGAGTTCTCATGTTCCTGCAGGCGCGTCAGGACCGAAAACTTCGCCAGCATCTCCAGCGTTTCGGGGGCGCAGGGCGCTCCGTCCAGTTCGCTGGTGCGCACGAGCTTGCGGTAGATCAGCGTCTCCTCGCTGGGGCGCAGGCAGTAGGGGACCTTCACCACGCAGATGCGGTCGAGGAAGGCCTCGTTGTTCTTGTTGCTCTTGAACTGCTGCCACTCGGCCTCGTTCGAGTGTGCCAGAATGATGCCCTGGAAGGGGAAGGCGCCGAACGATTCGGTGCCGATATAGTTGCCCTCCTGTGTCGCCGTCAGGAGCGGGTGCAGCACCTTGATCGGCGCCTTGAACATCTCGACGAACTCTAACAGGCCCTGGGTGGTGCGGTTGAGGCCGCCCGAGAAGCTGTAGGCGTCGGGATCGGCCTGGCTGTAGTGCTCCAGCTTGCGGATGTCGACCTTGCCGACGAGGGCCGAGATGTCCTGGTTGTTCTCGTCGCCCGGCTCGGTCTTGGCGACGCAGATCTGGCGCAGCTTGGACGGGTGCAGCTTCACCACGCTGAACTTCGAGATGTCGCCGCCGAACTCGTCGAGGCGCTTCACCGCCCACGGCGACATCAGGCCGGTGAGCCGGCGCCGCGCGATCCCGTACTTCTCCTCCAGCAGCTCGCCGAAGCGCAGGGGATCGAAAAGGCCGAGCGGCGATTCGAAGACCGGGCTGACCGCGTCGCCGGCCTTCAGCACGTAGACCGGTTCCCTCTCCATCAGGAGCTTAAGCCGTTCGGCGAGGGTCGACTTGCCGCCGCCGACGGGCCCCAGGAGGTAGAGGATCTGCTTGCGCTCTTCCAGGCCCTGGGCCGCGTGGCGGAAATAGCTGACGATCCGCTCGATCGTCTGCTCCATGCCGTAGAATTCGGAGAACGCCGGATACCGCTTGATCGTGCGATTCATGAAGATGCGGCCGAGGCGCGAATCGCTACTGGTGTCGAAGACTTCCGGCTCGCCGATCGCCTTGATCAAGCGTTCCGCGGCGCTGGCATAGAGGGCGGGATCGTCTCGACACGCCATGAGGTAAGCCTGAAGGCTCATCTCCTCGTGGCGCTCCCGCGCATAGGCCGCAGAGAATGCGTCGAACACATCCAACATGGCGCTACCCCGTATACCGTGCGTTGCTCCAGCTTCCAGGCCCGCGACCGCCCGGTCGTCGTGCCGTATACCGTCCCCCTTCGTCCCCCAGAACGTCGTGTCTTGCACCTAGTGTGCCGTCACGCCGGACTGAAGCGGCGTGACGAAATTTTCACCTCGCGAAGCGCGAACCATTAGGGTAACGCGAAAGTCGCGTGGAGATGTCCGCGACTTCGGCAGATTTCTTATCAAATCTTCGCACGCTGCCCATCGAACGCTCTCCGATGCGGACGGACGGTGCCGGCAGCACCGCGCCAGCCGCTCCGTTCATGATTGAGTCTATCCGTGAAGCGGCGCTTAAGAAGCCCCGCCCCGTCGATAGGGTCGCCCCTGCGACCGATTTCGCGCGAAGGGGTGGCAGGAATGCAGCGCCTGGGCGACACCAGCCGCTGGGACGCGGTGGTCTGGACGACGGGCGAGGACGACCGCTGGGAGATGTGGGTCGAGGTCGCCGCTTCAACGGCTGGCTGCTGTTCGCCCTGCCGCCCGGCCGCGAGGGCGAGGCCCAGCCCATCTATGTCCAGCGGATGACGGCGGCGCGCTCCGGCTATCGTGGCGGCAACGCGACTGGCGCTTCGACCCAACGCGCTACGGCCATATCGACGAGGCCCGCATCTTCTTCCGCTGCCGACCCCGGAACGCAGCGGTCCGAAAACGCAGCGGTCCGAAACCGCAGCGGTCCGAAAACGCCGAGGCCCCGGATCGCTCCGGGGCCTCGATCGCGTGCGCCCGGTCGGGATCCGGGCGCGTCCATGGTCGGAGTGAGAGGATTCGAACCTCCGGCCCCTGCCTCCCGAAGACAGTGCTCTACCAGGCTGAGCTACACTCCGTCGGGGCCGCGGACATATAGCGCGGCGGTCTCCGGCCCGCAACCGCCGTGAAGGGGCGCTTCGGCCGCCGTCGCGCGGGCCGCCGCACCCCTTCCATCCGGCTCAGGTTTGGCCCAGGCCCAGAGGGCCGGAGCCTGTCATGCGGCGGTCGAGCAGGACCAGCAGGATCCCCGGAACGACGCCGGCCGCCGCCAGCGAAACGAGTTCCAGGTGGTCGAGCCCGAACGTGCCGCCGGGGGCGGCGAGCGACAGGCCGCCGACGAAGATCAGCGTGCGGCCCAGGAGCGCGACCGGCCCGTCGCCGAGACGGCCGAGCTGCAGCAGGTAGCCCTGCAGCGCCGCCGAAATGAGGACGATGCCGGCGACCGCCGTCCCCACCACGATCACGATCTCCGACAGCTCGCCGCGGAGCAGCAGCGCCGGATTGAACACGAAGAAGAAGGGGATGATGTAGATCACGACGCCGAGACGCATCGCCTCGATCCCGGTCTGCATCGGCGGCGCCTTGGCGAGGCCGGCGGCGACGAAGGCACCGATCGCGACCGGCGGCGTGATGAAGGAGATCATCCCCCAGTACATCAGGAAGAGGTGCACGCCCATGGGGTTGAGGCCGGCCTTGATCAGGGCCGGCGCCAGGATCACGGCCAGGAAGATGTAGCAGGCGGTGACCGTCATCCCCATGCCGAGGATGAAGCTGGTGAGCGCCCCCATGAGCAGCAGCATCAGCACGCTGCCGCCGGCGAGGAAGACGAGGTCGTTGGTCAGCGTGCCGGCCATGCCCGTCAGCGACAGCGCGCCGACGATCAGGCCGATGGCGGAAAGCAGGCCGGCCAGTTCGGCGAAGAGGATGCCGATGCCGAAGAAGAACGCCCTGAACTTGGCCAGATCCATCCGGTGCCTGGCCGAGAACTGGTTGATCGTCAGCAGCAGGGCCGACGCGTAGAACGGCGCCGTCGCCTCCTGCTGGAGCACCAGCAGCATGTAGATCAGGGCCAGGAAGGCGAAGATGTAGTACCAGCCCTCCTTTACCGTCTGCCACAGGCCGGGCAGTTCGGAGGCCGGCAGGCCCCGCATGCCGTGACGCGCCGCATAGGCGTCGATCTGCATGAACAGGCCGAAATAGTAGAGCAGCGACGGTATGGTCGCGGCGATCACGACCTCGACGTAGGGAACGTTCAGGAACGAGGCCATGACGAAGGCCGTAGCGCCCATGATCGGCGGCATCAGCACGCCGCCGGTGGACGCGCACGCCTCCACGCCGGCCGCATAGGACGGCCTGAAGCCGATCTTCTTCATGGCCGGGATGGTCATGCAGCCGGTGGTCAGCACGTTGGAGACGACGCTGCCGCTCATCGAGCCGAAGAGGCCGGAGGAGAAGATGGCGACCTTCGCCGGCCCGCCGCGCACCTTGCCGAGGAGCGCGAAGGCGAAGTTGATGAAGAAGGCGCCGGCGCCGGTGTACTGCATCGCGACGCCGAAAATCAGGAAGCCGAAGACCAGGGTTCCGAAGGCCCGCATCGGGATGCCGAGGAAGCTCTCGACGCTCATGATGTGGAAGGCGGCCGTGTCCCAGATCGACTGGTTCACCCCGGAGATCACCTCCGGCATCAGGTGCGCATAGATCGGGAACAGCGAGAAGACCACGGTGACGACCAGGATGGACGTCCCGCCCGTGCGTCGTCCGATCTCGATGATCAGCGCCCACAGCAGGCAGGCGAAGACGATCGCGAGGTCGGGTGCCGCGTATTCCCAGGCCTCTTCCAGGAGGCGGTTGGCCTCCCAGACGAAGTAGAGGCAGACCGCGAACGTCAGTGCCGCCAGTGCCGCGTCGTACCACGGCACGGACGTCCTGCTGCTGCTTTTGGTCGGCGGAAAGACGACGAACACCAGCGGCAGCAGGAGGGCCGACAGAAGATAGAAGTAACGCGGCTCGATCAGCACCATGCCGATGCCGAAGCCGAGATTGAACATCTGGTTGATGCCCAGCAGGACCGCCGCGGCGGTGAAGACGGCGAAAACGACTCCCCAGAACCCCTTGAGCTGGCGGTAGCGGGCGATTTCCTCCGCCTCGGCCCGCTCCAGCTCCTCTTTGACGAGCATGACTGCCTCACAATCAGGACGCACACCGCCCCGACCGGCCCAGAGCACCGGTTCGCTCGCGCATGTCGTCCGCCACCGGCCCCAGGCGACGGCCGACCACCCTCAGAGGGCAGTCTCGATTGTGAAAAAGGGGGTCCCGCGTCCCTCTGCGTCTGCTCTTGGTCGATCCTCGCCGCCGGCGAAAACGATCCGGAACGCGGTCTGGGCGACGACAGCGAGGTTGCGACCGCATCGGGGCTTTTTCATGGCGTGCTCGGGACGCTCCCGCGCGATCCGGGCGGCCGGATCAGGACTTCGAGGCGATGATGCGGAAATGCCGCAGGGCGCCCGCGTCGATCGCCGCGACGCAGCGACGCCAGCGCTCTCCCTCCTGGAGAGCGAGCAGCATGGTGGCCGGGCCGGGCCGCTCCGCGACGAGCCGGGCCTGGAACGCCGCCCACCCGTCCAGGATGCGCGAGCGCAGGCCCGCAGACTCGTCTTCGGCGATATGCACGGACAGGCCGCAGGCCGCGATCCCGGCCTTGAGATCGGCTTCCGTCCAGGGCGCCGCCGGACCCGGTTCGCCCGCGCTCCAGGCGGCCGCATCGGGCGAACCCGCTCCGTCGGCGCCCGACAGGACGAGGTCGGTCACCAGCAACTGGCCGCGACGGCGCAGGCCGACCGCGGCGCCGCGCAGCAACTCGGCCTTGTCCGGCGCCCGGTGGATCACGTCGCGCAGGATGATGCGGTCGAAACCGTTGGCCCGGATGTCGATCCCGGCCAGCCCGGCGTGCAGCACCGGCGCCTTCTTGGCGAGGCCCGCCGCCGTGGAGAGGAACATTCCCGTGGCGGCGAGATCGGCGTCCGGCTCGAACGATTTCGGCCAGGCGCCGAACCGCTTGTGCATCATGCGCGTGGCCGCCCCCAGGCCGGCGCCGATCTCCATGACGCTCATCGACGGGTCGAGTGCCAGCGGCTTCAGCAGGGTCGCGATATGGTCCTCGCCGGCCGGCGTGACATGTTCGCGTCCCCAGATCGACTGGGCGAGTTCGATGCGGGCGGCAGTCCAGAACCGGTTCGTCTCGGCAGGCGGCGCGGCCGTCTCGACGTCCGGAGCCGGAGCCGCCTTCTGCGGCGGCCGGCCGGGACCGACGGCGCGCAGGTCCGCCGGCGGCCGGCCGTCCCACCATGCGAGGAACCGTGCGCGCAGCGCATCGGTCCTCGGCAGAAGGGTTCGGCGTGAGCGGGCGACCTCGGGCACGGCGGCGCTGGTTCCGGTTGGGATCGTCGTATCGGAGCAGGTTCGCCGACGGCGGCTAATGCCGCGTTAACCGCGGACACAGCCGCCACCTTCGCGCGGCACAACGGCGGACTGTAGTGTGGGCGGACGGACATCACCGACGAGGACCGCCATGGACGAACGCATCGCCGCCGTACCACCGCCGGAGGAGGCGACGCTCGACGACGCCACCCGCGGCTTCTTCGCCCGCTGCCGCGCGAAGATCGGCTTCGTTCCGAACGTGTTTCGCAGCTATGCGCGCCGCCCGGAGCGCTTCCGCAAGTACCAGTCCTATCGCAACGACCTCATGGGCGGGAGTTCGGGCCTCTCGGAACTGGAGCGCGAGATGGTCGCCGTCACCGTATCCAGCGCCAACCGCTGCCACTACTGCGTGGTGGCGCACGGGGCCGTCCTGCGGCGGTTGTCGGGCGATGCCCGCCTGGGCGACACGATCGTGGTCAACTACCGCGGTGCGGATCTGCCGCCGCGCCACCGCGCGATGCTGGATTTCGCCTGGAAGCTGACGCTGGAGCCCAACGAGATCGACGAGGCCGACCGCGGCCGCCTGCGCGCGGCGGGCCTGTCCGACGACGACATCTTCGATCTGACCGAGGTCGCGGCCTTTTACAATTTCACCAACCGGTTCGCGATCGGACTCGGCATCGCGCCGAACCCCGGCTACCAGGACATGGGCCGCTGACGCGCGGGCCGCGGCGACCGGCGGCGGGTGGGGGTTCCTGGCGGCGGCGGATGGGGTAGACTGCGCCGCGAAGGTCGAAACGAGCCGTGCGAGGGTGCGATGGGTCCGCTGTCGGGTATGAAGGTCGTCGAACTGGCCGGGATCGGCCCCGGACCGTTCTGCTGCATGCTGCTGGCCGACATGGGCGCGGACGTCGTCCGGGTGGACCGGGCGGCCAATGTCGGCAAGGACGCCGACACCGCCCGGTGGAACCTGTTGACGCGGGGCCGGCGCAACGTCGCGGTCGACCTGAAGACGCCCGAGGGCGTCGAGACGGTCCTGAAGCTGGTCGATCAGGCCGACGCGCTGATCGAGGGCTTCCGGCCCGGCGTGACCGAGCGCCTCGGCCTCGGCCCCGACGTGTGCTCGGCGCGCAATCCCAAACTGGTCTACGGCCGCATGACCGGCTGGGGCCAGGACGGGCCCATCGCCGGCGCGGCGGGTCACGACATCAACTACATCTCGCTGTCAGGCGCCCTGCACGCGATCGGCGAGCCGGGCGGGCCGCCGGTGCCGCCGCTCAACCTGGTCGGCGATTTCGGCGGCGGCGCACTCTACATGGCGGTCGGCCTGCTGGCGGCCGTCCTGGAGGCGCGGCAGTCGGGCAAGGGGCAGGTCGTCGACTGCTCGATGGTGGAGGGCTCGGCGTCGCTGATGACGGCGATGTACGGCGCGCTCGCCGCCGGCACCTGGATCGAGGAGCGCGGCAAGAACCGCCTCGACAAGGGTGCGCACTATTACAACGTCTACGAGACGAAGGACGGCAAGCACGTCTCGATCGGCTCGATCGAGCCGCAGTTCTACAAGCTGCTGCTGCAGCTGACCGGGCTGGAAGGCCAGCCGCTGCCGCCGCAGTCCGACCGCGCCAAATGGCCGGAGATGACCGAGCGCTTCGCCGCGATCTTCCGGACGAAGACGCGCGACGAATGGTGCGCGATCATGGAGAACACCGACATCTGCTTCGCACCGATCCTCAGCATGTCCGAGGCGATGAAGCATCCGCAGAACACCGCGCGCGGCAGCTTCGTCACCGTGGACGGCGTCCCGCAGCCGGGCCCGGCGCCGCGCTTCAGCCGGACCAGGGCGGAGGTCCAGCGTCCGCCCGCCAAGGCCGGCCAGCACACCGACGAGGCGCTCGCCGCCTGGGGCTTCTCCAAGGACGACATCGCCAAGCTGCGCGCCGCCGGCGCGGTGGCGTGAGGAGCGCATGTACGACCTGCTGAAGGGCCTGCGCGTCGTCGAGGGTTCCGCCTTCGTGGCGGCTCCACTGGGCGGGATGACCCTGGCCCAGCTGGGCGCGGACGTGATCCGCTTCGACGCGCTGGAGGGCGGACTCGACTCCGACCGCTGGCCGGTGACGCGCGACGGGGTGAGCCTCTACTGGCAGGGGCTGAACAAGGGCAAGCGGTCGATCGCGGTCGACCTGCGCTCGGCGCGCGGCCGCGAACTGCTGACGGCGCTGATCACCGCACCCGGTCCCGACGCCGGCATCTTCATGACCAACCTGCCGGCGCGCGGCTGGCTCGCCTACGAGGCCTTCGCCAGGCACCGGGCGGACCTCATCATGCTGACCATCCTGGGCACCCGGACGGGCGCGCCCCAGGTCGACTACACCGTCAACGCCGGCGTCGGCTTCCCGCTGATTTCCGGCCCCGAAGGCCATCCGCGGCCGGTAAACCAGGTCATCCCGGCCTGGGACGTTGCGACGGGCATCATGGCGGCCACCGGGATCCTGGCCGCGGAGCGGCATCGCAGCCGTACCGGCCATGGCCGGCTGATCCGCCTGCCGCTCCAGGACGTCGCCCTGGCAACCGCCGGCAACCTCGGTTATCTCGCCGAGGCGGAGGTCAACGGCGACGAACGGGCGCGCTACGGCAACCATATCTTCGGCACGTTCGGGCAGGATTTCCCGACCGCGGACGGCCGCTTCGTGATGATCTGCATCTTCACCACGCGTCAGCTGCACGCCCTGAAGGACGCGGCCGGCCTGGGCGAGGCTTTCGCCGCGATCGAAGCACGGATGGGCGTCGACCTGGAGGACGAAGGCGACCGCTTCCGGGCGCGCGACGCGCTGAGCGAGGCGATCGCGCCTTGGGTCGCCCGGCACAGCCTGGCGGAGATACGCAGCGCCTTCGATGCGGCCGGGGTCCTGTGGGGACCGTATCAGAGCTTCAGGCAGCTGCTCGCCGAGGATGCGGCGTCCACCACGGAAAACCCGCTGTTCGACCGGGTGACCCATCCGGGAACCGGGACATACCTGACGCCCGGCATCCCGCTCGATTTCACGGGACTCGATCGTCGGCCGCAGGCGCCGGCACCCATGCTGGGACAGCATACCGACGAGATTCTCGCCTCGATCCTCGGCCTGCCGGAGCGCGAGATCGGCGCACTGCACGATGCGAAGATCGTCGCCGGGCCGCGGCGCCGCGGCCTTGCTTGATTCGCGGGGCTCGCCCTCAAATATGCGCGCAGGACATAACAGGGCCGCGTCTATAGAATAGCGGCCGACCGGAAGGTAAGGGAGTAAGGTGGCGACATGCCATGGCAAAACCAAGGCGGGGGCGGGGGCCCCTGGGGCGGAGGTCGCGGCGGCGGTGGTCCCTGGGGCGGTGGTCCCTGGGGCGGCGGCCAGCGTCCCGGTGCCGGTGGGGGCGGCGGACCGCAGCCGAACCTCGAGGAGATGCTTCGGCGCGGCCAGGAGAAGCTGCGCAATATAATGCCGGGCGGGATCGGCGGGGCCGGAATATTCGTCCTGATCGCCCTCGCCCTCGTCATCTGGATGGCGACCGGCATCTACCGGGTGCAGAGCGACGAACAGGGCGTGGTGCTGCGCTTCGGCGAGTGGAACCGGACCACGCCGCCGGGGCTGCATTTCGCCTGGCCGTATCCGATCGAGACTGTCGATACCCCGAAGGTTACCCGCATCAACCGGATCGAGGTCGGCTTTCGGGCCGTAGGTGACACGGTTGGCCGACCCGAAGCCGGTCGTCAGGTGCCGGAAGAGGCGCTGATGCTGACGGGCGACGAGAACATCGTCGACATCAACTTCTCGGTCTTCTGGCGGATATCCGACGCGGGCAAGTTCCTGTTCAACGTCCGCGCGCCGGAAACGACCATCAAGGCCGTGTCGGAGAGCACGATGCGCGAGATGATCGGCCAGACGCCGATCGCGCTGGCGCTGGCCGAAGGCCGCGGCAAGATCGAGCTCACGGTCCAGGAGCGCATGCAGCAGACCCTCGACGCCTACGGTGCCGGTGTCGCCGTCACCCAGGTCCAGCTGCTGAAAGTCGATCCGCCCTCCGAGGTCATCGATGCCTTCCGCGACGTGCAGCGCGCGCGCGCCGACCAGGAGCGCCTGCGCAACGAAGCCGAAGCGTATCGCAACGACATCATCCCGCGCGCCCGCGGCGATGCCGAGCGCCTCACCCAGGAGGCGGAGGCCTATCGCCAGGAAGTGGTCGCCCGCTCCCAGGGTGACGCCGAGCGGTTCGAGAGCGTGCTCGTCGCCTACGAGGCGGCAAAGGACGTGACGGCCCGGCGCATCTATCTGGAGACGCTGGAGGAAATCCTGCGCAACGCCAACAAGGTGATCATCGATAACGATGTCGGCGGCGGCCAGGGCGTCGTGCCCTATCTCCCGCTGAACGAGCTGCATCGCCGCCCGGCGCCGGCTCCCCAGCAGAACGAGGTGCGGCGATGACCCGAATCCTCGCCATCGCCGCAGCCGTCGTCGCGGTCATCGCCGCGATCGTGGCATCGAGCGCCCTGTTCGTCGTCCACCAGACGGAGCAGGCGATCGTCTTCCAGTTCGGCGCGCCGATCAAAGAGGTCCGCGACCCCGGCCTGCACGTGAAGATGCCGTTCATCCAGAACGTCGTCTATTACGACAACCGGGTGCTGGACTTCGCCCCGCCGGCGGAGGAGATCATCGCCTCCGACCAGAAGCGCTTCGTCGTCGACGCCTTCGCGCGCTTCCGCATCGTCGAGCCGCTGGTGTTCTACCAGTCGGTCCAGACCGAGGCGGCCGCCCGCAACCAGATGCGCGGCTATCTCAGCTCGAGCCTGCGCCGCGTCATCGGCAACCGGACCCTGACCGCCGTCCTCTCCGAGGAGCGATCGGAGATCATGCGCCAGATCCAGATGGAGACGAACGAGGCGGCCCGGGCGCTGGGCGTCGAGATCATCGACGTGCGCATCCGGCGCGCCGACCTGCCGCAGGCGAACGCGGAGGCCATCTTCCAGCGCATGCAGTCCGAGCGCGAGCGCGAGGCCCGCGAGTTCCGCGCCCAGGGTGCCGAACTCGCACAACGCATCCGGTCGCGCGCCGACCGCGAGCGCACCGTCCTCATCGCCGAGGCGGAGCGTGCGGCGCAGAGCCTGCGCGGTCAGGGTGACGGCGAGGCGATCAAGATCTACGCCGACGCCTTCGGCCGGGATCCGGAGTTCTTCTCCTTCTATCGTTCGATGCAGGCCTATCGCACCTCGCTCGGCGCCGAAGGCACAACCTTCGTGCTGAGCCCGGACAGCGACTTCTTCCGCTACTTCGGGGATGCGTCGGGCGGAAACCGCACGAACGGAGCGCCGGCCGGAGGGGCCACCGGTGGTGCTGGCACCGGTGGTCCCGGCACCGGTGGTCCCGGCACCGGCGCGGGCGCCGCTCTCGCGCCGACGCTACCCGGGATCCAGACCCCGGCACTGCCGCGCTGATCCCGGCCGCGCGATGAGCGATCTGCTCACCGCGATCGGGTTGGCCCTGGCCATAGAGGGGGCGCTCTACGCGCTCTTTCCGCAAGCGATGCGGCGCGTGATGCTGGACATGCTCCAGCGCGCGCCGCACCTGCTCCGCACCGGCGGCATCGCCGCCTGTGTCGTCGGCGTCGGCATCGTCTGGATGGTGCGGGCATGAGCGGCGGCCCGGGATTCCAGCGGCCCGGATCTTGCTCCGCCGGGCCGGATGCGCCATATCCCGGTGCCGAAATGCGCGGCAAGATTCTCTGCATCGTCCACCAGAAGGGCTCCGACCCCGGGCGGGTCGGCTGCCTTCTCATGGAACGCGGCTACCTCCTCGACGTCCGCTGCCCCTGCATGGGGCACCGGCTGCCGGACTCCATGGACGCGTACGCGGCCTGTTTCGTCTTCGGCGGGCCGATGAGCGCCAACGACTGCCACATGGCCGGCATCCGTACCGAGCTGGACTGGATCCCGAAAGTCCTGGAGTCGGGCAAGCCCTATGTCGGCATCTGCCTCGGCGCGCAGATGCTCGCGCGGGTGCTCGGCGGATCGGTCTCCGAACACCCGGAGGGCATGGTCGAGATCGGCTATGTCGACATCGAGCCGACCGAGGCCGGGCGCACCTACTTCGACGGCCCGATGACGGTGTATCAGTGGCACCGCGAAGGCTTCGTCCTGCCCGGGTCCTGCACCGTCCTGGCGCGCAGCACGATCTTCCAGCAGCAGGCCTTCCGCTACGGGCGCAACGCCTATGGCGTGCAGTTCCACCCGGAGGTCACGCTCGACATGAAGAAGCGCTGGACGACTGGCGCGGCGCACCGCCTCGTCCTGCCCGGGGCCCAACCGGCGGCGGCCCACATCGACAACCATCCGAAATACGACCCGCCGCTGGAGCGGTGGACGCACCGCTTCCTCGACCGGCTGCTGGGGCCCGGCGAACCGGCGCTTCGCGCGGCCGGCTGACCCGGACGACGCAGTGGGAAACGGTGGCGGCTCCGGCGCCGCGGTCAGGCGCCCGGAACCCCCTTGGTGGTGGAGTACTCCCAGTGCAGTTCCTCGCCGGGATGCACCAGGGGATGGATGGCGTGCGCGGCCGACGCGGCCTCGGCGAAACCGGTCAGGATCAGCTTCAGCTTGTGGCGGTAGGTCGCGATGTCGCCGATGGCGAAGATGTTCGGCGCGCTGGTGGCGCAGGTCGTCGGGTCGACATGGATGTGGTTGCGGTCGAGGTGCAGGCCCCAGTCGGCGATGGGGCCCAGATTCATGGCCAACCCGTAAAAGGGCAGCAGCACGTCGGCATCGAGCCGCCGCTCCTCGCCCTTGAGGGTCTTCACGATGACGGCCGAGAGCCGGCCGTCGGCGCCCTCCAGCCCCTCGAGCTGGTAAGGGATCACCATCTCGATCCGCCCCGCCGTGGCGAGCGCCTCCATGCGCGACACGCTTTCGGGCGCCGCCCGGAACTTCGGCCGGCGGTGCACCACCATGATGCGCTCGGCCACGTCGGCCAGCGCCAGGACCCAGTCCACTGCGGAATCGCCGCCGCCGGCGATGACGATGCGCTTGCCGCGGAAGTCCTCTCGCCGCGTCACCATGTAGAAGACGCTGCGCCCCTCGAAGGCTTCGATGCCGGGCAGCGGCGGGCGGTTGGGGCCGAAGGCGCCGACCCCTGCGGCGACGATCACCGCGCGGCAGTCGATCCGCGTGTCGGCATTGGTCTCGACCAGCCAGCGGCCGTCCTCCAGCGGCGTCAGGCGCTCCACCTGCTGGCCGAGATGGTAGACGGGATCGAAAGGCGCGGCCTGCTCGCGCAGCCGGTCGATCAGTTCCAGCGCGCCGATCTGGGGGTAGCCGGGAATGTCGTAGATCGGCTTCTCCGGATAGAGCGCCGCGCACTGACCGCCGGCCACGTCGAGCGAATCGACCAGGTGGCAGCGCATCTTCAGCATGCCGCACTCGAAAACCGCGAACAGGCCGACCGGGCCGGCGCCGACGATCACGACGTCCGTACGGATGGCGGTACTTGACATGACGACTCCCGGACCGGAGAACCGGCTTCGTGAAGAGGCGCGTAAGATGGCGGCCGGGCTCATGTCTGGCAACCGTCCCGCTGGCGGCGAGGTTCGATGGAACTCCCTGAGGATTCGGTAAGGCGCGACGTCGAACTGCCGGGTCCCGATGCCACCGCAGCGCTGGCGGCGGCCCTGGCACGGACGGCCCGAGCCGGCGACGTTGTGGCACTCCGCGGCGATCTCGGCGCCGGCAAGACCGTCTTTGCGCGCGCCTTCGTGCGAGCCCGCGAGGTGATGGCGGGCGGCAGCGGCGCGGCGGAGGTGCCGAGCCCCACCTTCACGCTGGTCCAGACCTACCAGATGCCGATCGGCGACGTGTGGCACTTCGACCTCTACCGGCTGGACCGGTCGGCGGACGCCTACGAACTGGGCCTGGACGATGCGCTGGCCGACGGCATCGCCCTCATCGAATGGCCGGAACGGCTGGGCAGCCTGCTGCCCGCCGAACGGCTCGATCTGGCGCTGCGCTTCGGTCCGACCGAGGAGGCGCGCATCGCCGCCATGATCGGCTTCGGCGAGCGTGGCAGGCGCCTCGTCGCGGCGGTTCCGGCATGAGCCGCGCGGCGCTGAGCGAGCGGTTCCTGAGGGATGCGGGGTGGGGCGAGTGCCGGCGCGATCCGCTGCCGGTCGACTGTTCGTTCCGCCGTTACGAAAGGCTGGCCTGCGACGACGGTCGCGGCGCGCTGCTCATGGACGCACCGCCCCCGCTGGAGGATGTGCGACCCTTCGTGAGGCTGGCCCGCCATCTCCGCCGGCTGGGCTTCAGCGCGCCGGAGATCATGGCCGCCGACGAGGACGAGGGCTTCCTCGTCATCGAGGATTTCGGCGAAGGCACCTATACCCGGCTGCTCGATGCGGGTGCCGACGCCGCACCGCTCTACGCCATGGCGGTCGACGTGCTGACGGCACTGCAGTCCCGACCGGCCGCGCGCGACATTGCCGTGCCGGCCTATGATGCGCCGAAGCTGCTCGAAGAGGCGCTGCTGTTCGCCGACTGGTATCTGCCCGCCGCCGCCGGCGGGCCCACCGCCCCGTCGGCACGCGCCGCGTTCGTGGACGCCTGGACGCATTCCCTGACGGCCGTTTCCGGCACCCCCGATACGCTCGTCCTGCGCGACTTCCACGTCGACAATCTGATGGTGTTGCGCGACAGGCCGGGGCTCGCCGCCTGCGGCCTGCTCGACTTCCAGGACGCCGTGGTCGGACATCCCGCCTACGACCTGGTCTCGCTCCTGGAGGATGCGCGCCGGGATGTGCCCGCGGCCCTGCAGGATGCGATGCGCCAGCGCTACTTCGGCACCCGCTGCGACCTCGACCGCACCGCCTTCATGGCCGCCTACGGCGTGCTGGGCGCACAGCGCCACGCCAAGGTGCTCGGCATCTTCGTACGCAAGGCGGTACGCGACGGCATGCCGACCTATCTCTGCCACCTGCCCAGGCTGTGGCGGCTGCTGGAGAGCCACCTGCACGAGCCGGCGCTGGCACCCGTCGCGGACTGGTTCGCCCGGCATGTCCCGCCGGATCGGCGCCGCATTCCCGAGATCGGATAGACGATCCACCATGACCGAGCAGCCTGTCCCCGACCAGGGCCGTGCCGACATGCCCCGCATGGCGATGGTGCTCGCGGCCGGCCGCGGCACGCGGCTGGCGTCGATCCCCGACCTGCCGCCGAAACCGCTGGTGCGCGTCGGCGGCAAGGCGCTGATCGACCATGCCGTCGACATGCTCGCGGCGGCCGGCGTGGAGCGTGTGGTGGTCAACACGCATCATCGCGCCGAGGCGATCGAGGCGCACCTGGCGGAACGGCCGGCACCGGCGATCGCGGTCTCGCGGGAGGCGGAACTGCTGGACACAGGCGGCGGCGTGCGCAACGCCCTGCCGCTGCTGGGCGATGCGCCGTTCTTCGTCACCAACGCCGACCTGATCTGGGAGGTCGGTTCCGAACGGGCGCTCCACCGCCTCGCGTCGGCATGGGATCCGGCACGGATGGACGCCCTGCTGCTGCTCTATCCGACGGTCCGCACCTTCGGCTATTCGGGCCAGGGCGACTTCCTGTGCGATCAGCTCGGCAAGCTGCGGCGGCGGCCGGAATGGGCGGTGGCGCCCTACATCTATACGGGCGTACAGCTGGTCCATCCGCGGCTGTTCGCACAGGCGCCGGCCGGCGCCTTCTCCTTCAACCGCCTCTGGGACCAGGCCGAGGCGGCGGAGCGGCTCTACGGCATCATCCATGACGGGATCTGGCTGGACGCCGGCACGCCGGCTCGCCTCGAGCAGGCGCGCGCCGAAATGGGGGAGGCGGCGCAGGGGAGGCTGTTCTGACGGGAGGAACAACGACGCACGCGATCTCCATGGTCCACAGCATCCCGCCCGGCCGGTCCTTCGTCGACTCGCTCGCACGCGGCCTGTTGCGCCGCTCCGGGTCCGATCCGCTCGCCCTGGCGGCAACCTTGGTGCTCCTCCCGAACCGGCGCGCATGCCGGGCCCTGACGGGCGCCTTCCTGCGTGCGACCGGCGGCCGGCCGATCGCACTGCCCGCCATGCGGCCGCTGGGCGACGTCGACGAGACCGAACTGGACCTGCGCGCCGAGGACGAGCCTGGCGGCCCCGGCGCAATCGACCTCCCGCCGGCGATATCCCCCCTGCGCCGCCGGCTGCTGCTGACCCGCGCCGTGATGCGCCTGGAGGAGACGACGCCGGAACAGGCCGCGCGCCTGGCCGAGGAACTGGCCCGACTGCTCGATTCGGTGCAGATCGAACGCCTGTCCTTCGACGGCCTCGCCGGGCTGGTCCCCGAGCGCTATGCCGGACACTGGCAGGTGACGCTGCGCTTCCTGCAGGTGCTGACCCGCCACTGGCCGGCGATCCTGGACGAGGAGCAGGCGCTCGACCCGGCGGAGCGGCGCAACCGGCTGATCGAGGCACAGGCCGCTTTCTGGCGCGCGCACCCGCCGACGCATCCCGTGATCGCCGCCGGTTCAACCGGCACCGTCCCGGCGACCGCCGACCTGCTCGCCGTCGTCGCCCGACTGCCGGACGGCGCAGTGGTCCTGCCCGGCCTCGACCCGCATCTGGACGAGGCCGGGTGGGCGGCCCTCGACGATCCGTCCGCCGAGGCGGGCCATCCGCAGCATGCCCTGAAGCGGCTGCTGGCGCGCCTGGGCGTGGATCGCGGCGCGGTGACGACATGGGACGACGGCGAGCCGGCCGGTCCGGATGCGCGCGCACGCCTGCTGTCGAGCGCCATGCGCCCGGCGGCGGCCACCGCGGCATGGCGCGCCGACCCGCCGGAGCCCGCGGAACTGGCGGCCGCGCTGAACGGCGTCACGCGCGTCGACGCGGCGGGGACCGAGGAGGAAGCCCGGGCCATCGCCCTCATGATGCGCGCCGAACTGGAGCGTCCGGAGGGGAACGCGGTGCTGGTGACGCCCGATCGCGCCCTGGCGAGGCGCGTCGCCGCGGAACTGCGCCGATGGGATGTCGAGGTGGACGATTCGGCGGGCCTCCCGCTCGGCGACACGCCTCCAGGCTCTTTCCTGCGCCTGCTGGCGCAGATGGCCGGCGAGGAAGCGGCACCCGTTCCGCTGCTCGCCCTCCTGAAGCATCCGCTGGCGGCGGGGGGCCTGGAACCGGGCACCTTCCGCCGACGCGCCCGCGCGCTGGAACTGGCCGCACTGCGCGGCCCGCGGCCCGAGCCCGGGCTGCACGGCCTGCGCGCGACGATCCGGCGGGAGGCCGAGCAGGCGGCCCGGACGCAGCGAGGGGAGCGGCGGCGGCGGCTGCAGGGCGCGGAGAGCTTCGTGCGCCGGCTGGAGCGCCTGGTCCGTCCCTTCACCGACCTGGTCGGACAGCGCCGCGTCCCGGTCGCGGAGCTGGTTCGCGCCCACGTCGCCGCGGCCGAGGCACTGGCGCGCAGTGCCGGCCTGCCGGAGGGCCGCGCATTGTGGACGGGAGAGGCGGGCGAGACGGCCGCCCGCTTCGTCGCCGAACTGCTGGCGGCGGCGGACGGCTTCGACCGGATCGCCGGCCGCGACTATCCGGGTCTGTTCGAAGCGCTCCTGGCGGGCACGGCCGTGAGGCGGCGGTGGGGCCGGCATCCGCGCCTCGCCATCTGGGGCCCGCTGGAAGCGCGGCTGCAGCACGTCGACCATCTGATCCTGGGCGGGCTGAACGAAGGCACCTGGCCGCCCGAGGCGCCCGCGGATCCCTGGATGAGCCGGCCGATGCGCGCCGACTTCGGCCTGCCGCCGGTCGAGCGGAAAGTGGGGCTGTCGGCGCACGACTTCGTCCAGGCCTTCGGGGCGCCGCGCGTCACCCTGACCCGCGCCATGCGCGTCGAGGGCGCGCCGACGGTGCCGTCGCGCTGGTTGATGCGGCTCGACGCCGTGCTCCGGGCCGCCGGCCACCAGGGACCCGTCGGTGTGCCCGAACGGTGGCTCGGCTGGGCGGACGCGCTGGACCGGCCGACGGGACCCGCCGTGCCGATCGCGCCGCCCTGCCCCCGGCCCGACGTCCGGCTACGGCCGCGGCGCCTGTCCGTCACTCAGATCGAGACCTGGATCCGCGACCCCTATGCGATCTATGCGCGGCACGTGCTGCGCCTGCGGGTGCTCGACCCGCTCGACGCGGAGCCGGGCGCGCCCGAGCGCGGCGAGTTCATCCACGTCGCCCTCGACCGTTTCCTGCGCGCGTGGCCGGAGGCGCTGCCGCCCGATGCGACCGAGCGGCTGGTCGCGATCGGGCGCGAGGTCTTCGCGCCGCTGATGGGCCGGCCCGGCGTCGAGGCGTTCTGGTGGCCGCGCTTCGAGCGCATCGCGGCCTGGTTCGTCGACCAGGAGCGCGAGCGGCGCACCCGGCCGCGCACCATCTGGACCGAGCGCCGTGGCCTGCTGACCCTCGATGCGCCGGGCGGCCGGTTCGAACTGACCGGGACGGCCGACCGCATCGACCGGCTGACCGACGGGCGGCTCGCCATCGTCGACTACAAGACGGGGATCCTGCCGCCCGCCGGACAGGTCGCGGCCGGCGCCGCGCCGCAGCTCGCGCTGGAGGGAGCGATCGCGCGCGACGGCGGCTTCGAGGGGGTGCCGGCCGGCCCCGTGTCGGAACTCGACTATTGGCGCCTGGGCGGCGGCGACCCCGCCGGCGTCATACGGCCCGCCGCCGGCCGCCGGGCGGCCCCCGCCGACCTGACCCATGCAGCGGCAGCCGGCCTCGCCGCCTACGTCGCGGCCTTCGATCGCCGGGAGACGCCCTATCTGGCGCAGCCGCGCCCGGAGCTGGCGCCGCGTTTCGCCGACTACGCGCATCTGGCACGGGTCGCTGAATGGGGCCGCGGCGCGGAGGACGGCGGATGAGCGGGGCGGACCGCACGACGCCGGCGACACGCCCGGATCCCAACCTGGCCCAGCGGTCGGCGGCCGCGCCCGACCGGTCGGTCTGGGTCACCGCCTCGGCCGGGTCCGGCAAGACCAAGGTGCTGACCGACCGGGTCCTCCGCCTGCTGCTCGAAGGGACGCAACCGGAGCGGATCGTCTGCCTCACCTTCACCAAGGCGGCCGCCGCCGAAATGGACGTGCGCCTGCGCCGCCGCCTCGGCGAATGGGCGACGGCACCCGACTCGGCGCTCTCGGCCGATCTCGCCGCGCTCCTCGGCAGGGCGCCCGACGACGCCCTGGCGGCGCGCGCCCGGCGCCTGTTCGCCGCCGTTCTGGACGCCCGCGGCGGACCGACCATCCAGACGGTCCACGCCTTCTGCCAAAGCCTGCTGCGCCGCTTCCCGCTGGAGGCCCGCGTGGCACCGCATTTCGATGTCTCGGACGATCGCACCGCCGCGGAGGAACTGCGCGCCGCGCGCGACGCCGTCCTGCGCCGCGCCAGCCGCGATCCCGCCAGCCTCGATCCGGCCGTCGGCCAGCCCACCACCGGCGAGTCCGCAGGGCGGGAACCACCGGAGCTCACCGACGCACTGCGCCGCGTCACGTCCCGGGTCGGCGAGATCGACTTCGACGACCTCATGCGCGCCATGGTGGGCGAACGCGGCCGACTGCTGCGCCTCGCCGACGCCGTCGGGGGGCGCGAAGGGATCGCCGCCGCGATCCGGCGCAGGCTCGGTCTGCCGGCGGATGCCACGCGCGCGGCGTTGCTGGCGGAGGGCTGCCGGGACGCGGCCTTCGACGGGGACGGGCTGCGCCGGGCCTGCACCGCGCTCGCCGGCGGCAGCGGCGCCGATGCGGAACGGGCGGAATCCCTGCGCGCGTGGCTGGAGGCGCCGGACGGCCGCGTTGCCGGTTTCGAGGTCTATCGCCGGGCGTTCTTCACCGCCGAGGGCACGATCCGGCAGCGGCTCGCGACCAAAGCCGCCATCGCCGTCTGCGCGGACGCCGAGACGATCCTGCGGTCCGAGGCGGCGCGCCTGGAACGGCTGTGCGGTCTGTGCAACGCCGTCGACGTGACGGAGGCGACCCTGGCCCTCGCGACGCTGGTCCTGGCCCAGATCGACCTCTACGACGAGCGCAAGCGCCGCCGCGGGATGCTCGACTTCGACGATCTCGTGCTGCGCTGCCGCGCCCTGCTGGAGTCCGACGCGGGCTGGGTGCAGTACAAGCTGGACGGCGGCGTCGACCATGTCCTGATCGACGAGGGTCAGGACACCAACCCCGACCAGTGGGCGGTGGTGGAGGCTCTGGTCGGCGAATTCTTCGCCGGCGCGGGAGCCCGCGAGGGCGAGCGCACGGTCTTCGCCGTCGGTGACCCCAAACAGTCCATCTTCAGCTTCCAGCGCGCCGACCCGGCCCGCTTCGCCGCGATGCAGGCGACCTTCCGCGACCGCAGCCGATCGGCGCTGAAGAGCTGGGAGGATGTCGGGCTGGAGGTGTCGTTCCGCTCCGTGCCCGCCGTGCTCCGGGCGGTCGACGCCGTCTTCGCGCGACCGGAGGCGGCGGCGGGCGTCGTCCCGCCGGGCGCCGCCCTGCGCCACCATGCCCATCGCGACGGCCAGCCGGGCCTGGTCGAAGTCTGGCCG